>NZ_JBANAZ010000033.1:0-97998 GCF_059803455.1 Bradyrhizobium sp. UFLA05-108
GGCCACTTCTACATCCATAATGGCGACGATTCAGCCTTCGTTTGCGAACGCGGCTGAGTTCTTCAACAGCCTGCTAGAGCGAGTTACTCCGGCGGTTGTCGCTCCTCACCCCACAGTCTCCAGTGCTTCGGACAAGGATTCCTCGAACATCTTAAGCCCTTGATCTAGTGTCTCAGCATCGATCGTGAGTGCAGGCAAAAGCTTTATAACCTGATCATTGGGGCCACATCGTTCCACAATTAATCCCTTCTCAAATGCCTTGCGCGTCGTGGCCTCTGCGACTTCGGGCATTTGGCAGTCAAAACCCAACGCCATGCCCCGCCCTCGAACAGCAAAACTGTTTCTATACTGTAATGCAATGGCCTCAAGGCGGGATCGCATAAGTTCTCCCATGCGGAGAACCTTCTGCGAGAACGTATGGCCGCGCCAATAAATGTTTATTGCTGCGGTTGCAGATACAAGCGCAAGATTATTGCCGCGAAACGTGCTGGTGTGTTCTCCTGGCAGCCAGGAGTCGATTCCTTCTTTGATCAATAACATTGATAGTGGCAGGCCATAGCCACTTAGCGATTTGGACATTACAACAATATCTGGCGACAACGTCGCAAACTCGAAGCTAAAGAATTCGCCCGTCCGACCACAGCCCATCTGGATATCATCAACTATGAAAAGGGCACCAGCATCCTTTGCTATGGCCTGAATTGATTGCAACCACTCTTTGCGAGCTACGTTTATCCCCCCCTCTCCCTGCACAGATTCGACGAGAATGGCGGCCGGAGCATCGATGCCACTGCTCGTGTCCAGCAATACCTTTCGCATGTACTCAGCCGCATCCACAGCTGGCCCAAGATAGCCATCATAAGGCATGAAAGTTGCGCCAGCCAAAGAAATGCCACTGGCTCTGCGATGAAAACGATTAGCGGTCGCAGCAATCGCTCCTAAACTCAAGCCATGGTATCCATGCGTGAATGAAATGATATTTTGGCGTCCCGTGACTTTACGTGAGAGCTTTAAGGCTGCCTCTATAGCATTAGCACCTGTTGGCCCCGTGAACTGGAGTCGGTATTTCAGGCCCCGTTCCCGAAGGATGACAGAGTTGAATGTCTCCATAAATTCGAGCTTTGCAGGCGTGGCCATGTCAAGCCCGTGGACTACAGCATCCGATGCTAGATACTCCGTAATTGCGGCTTTGATGTCATGATTGTTGTGGCCGTAGTTCAGCGCTCCAGCACCAGAGAGAAAGTCAATGATCTTTCGTCCATCTTCGGTTAACATAATAGATCCGCGCGCTCGACTGAAAATAGCCGGAAACGAACGTGAGTACCAGCGGACGTTCGATTCTAGGACTTCAATCGCCTGCAGTTTACGCGCCTGGTTGCTGATCACTTCACGCATGGTGGTATCCTGGGTAGTGGTTCAATGAGTTAGGCTTCCGAGATTGGGGCTGTGGACATAACGACTTGTGTTCGGCGGGACTCATATTGCAGTGCGTGCGGCCCAGAATGGCTCCACTCGCATACATGAGAACCGAGAATAACGAACCTACCAATGCTCGTAGTCTTTGGCGCCATCTTGCGCGAGCGCGAAGGGACCTGTGGCCAAGTCGCTGCGCTTGGACAACGCTTACCGCGTTGCCCACATACCCACAGAACACCAGAGGAAAAGAGCTGGTCGAGCTGCAATCACAATTGACCGCGGGGCTTTACCAGTGACAGAAAACGACCGCCACAACGCCTCCACGCCCGGGCGACATCATCCCTGAATCGTGGGTGAGATCATCGCGGAATCGCGGTCTGCAACCGCCTCCTGAGCGTTGCCGAGCTCGAGCTGCGCAGTTGCCGAGATTGTACCATCAGGCAGTCAGTGTTGGCGATGCCATAGCGCTCGGGTATTGCTCGGTGCAGGTTGGAGCTGCAGACTCAAGTGGCATTGTCGAATTTCGCATGCAGCTCGGCGAAAGATCTCGGCGGCAACTGGACTGGCGCATTCGACTACGCGGACTTCCTTCTGCTCTGGTAGACAAGGATTGGGTTGCCGAGCCGGCCATCACCGAAAAACTGATGTTCGATCAGAAGCTTTCGGACCGCTTTTGATTCGGAGTCTTCGGCAGAATGAAGAACGGCTGACGCGTCAATATTCACATAATAAGGGGCCGAATAGACCGCGACCTTTATCACCGGCAC
The DNA here is from genome assembly GCF_059803455.1 of Bradyrhizobium sp. UFLA05-108. Classification (NCBI taxonomy): domain Bacteria; kingdom Pseudomonadati; phylum Pseudomonadota; class Alphaproteobacteria; order Hyphomicrobiales; family Nitrobacteraceae; genus Bradyrhizobium; species Bradyrhizobium sp. UFLA05-108. The sequence goes on from NZ_JBANAZ010000033.1 coordinate 2,184, forward strand.
GAACTTCTCGCTCCTCGTGTGCTCCCGGATTACAACAGGTGAGTTGCTCCCGAGCGAACGTCATGGCTGGGTCGGCTCGAGTTCCATGCACAGCCGTGATGGGCCAAGCCAGCGCCTGACGAAGAGAGATTTTTTGCGTCCTTACTAGAGCCTGTCTTCAGTTGAGCAAGATGAAAGCCGAGGCCAGGTATACGCCGGCGACAAAGTTTCTAGCGAGCTTATCGTAGCGCGTTGCGATAGCGCGAAAGTGCTTGAGTTTGTTGAAGAAGCGCTCGACGAGGTTGCGCTCGCAATAGAGGGCGAAATCACACGCTAGCGGAATCGCGCAGCGGGATGAGAAGGAATGACCGAGGTGATTTGCCTGTTGGTGAGGGCTTGGATAAAGGCATCGGCGTCGTAGGCCTTGTCGCCAATCAAGGCCGCTGGATCGGAATTCTCAAGCAGCGGCTCTGCACAGGTGAGATCATTGGCTTGTCCTGGCGAAAGCATTCAACTCCACGGGATTACCCAACGCATCGACGAGCGCGTGAATTTTGGTGCTCAGTCCACCCCGTGACCGGCCGATCGCTTGGTCGCCGTTTTTTTTACGCGCGCCAGCACCGTATTGATGGGCACTGACAATCGTGGCGTCGATCATCATGTATTCGTTGTCGTGATCACTCGCCAAAAGCTTGAAAATGCGCTCGAAAACGCCACTCTTCGCCCACTGGCTGAAGCGCTGATAGACCACCTTCCAGTTCCCGAAACGCTCCGGCAGATCGCGCCAGGGGATCCCCGCTCTGTATCGGTACAGAACCGCGTCGACGAACGATCGATTGTCGGCAGCGGTACCACCGACATGACCTTCGCGTCCCGGCAGAAACTCTTTGATCCGCTCCCATTGGTCGTCGCGTAATGCGCAGCGTCGCATCGGCTGGCCCCCTCCAAAATCCGACCACCCATGAATCACTCATTCCCTGATTTGGGAATACCTCAACTGAAGACAGGCTCTAGATCAGATGCATGCCGGCGTCGATGCGCACGCATTCGCCGGTCATGTTGCTCGAGGCCGGGCTCGCGAGGAAGCAGACGAGCTGGGCTACGTCTTCGGCGGTCGAGACAACCTTAAGAGGCACACGCGCCACCACGGCATCGCGCACTTGTCGGGCAGCGATCTCGCCACGGCCCTTGGTGAACCAAGCTGTATCGATATAGTCGGGACAAACAGTGTTGACGCGAATGGAAGGGGCCAGCGCCCGCGCCAGCGGCAGCGTCATGGCATTCAGCGCGCCTTTGCTCGCTGAGTACGCGACCGATGAGCTGGCACCGCTGATGGCTGCGACCGAGGAGACGTTTACCACCGCGGCAGGCAGTCTGCCCACTTTGGCGCTGGCCTCGAGCAGAGAGCGCGCCGCACGGATCATCTGGTACGGCCCGATGGTATTGACGGCATAGATGCGCTGGAAATCCTCCGCTGAGAGCCCCTCGAGATTGTGATGCGGCACATGTTTTGTTGTGCCGGCATTGTTGACGAGCACGTCGAGCCGCCCCCAGCGCGCGGCAGCCGCAACGATTTTCTTGCAATCCTCATCGCGCGAGACGTCGCCCTGTATTACAACGACCTCGGCAGCGCCCGCCTTACGACAGCCTTCGGCCGTGGCTTCGGCTTCCTTCTGGCTGTTCGAATAATTGACCACGATGCGTGCCCCACCTTTGGCCCATAGCCTCGCGGTCGCGGCGCCAAGTCCCGACGCCGAACCCGTCACGATCACGCACAATCCATCCTTCGACATCGTTACCCCTTCTTGAGCATTCAAGCCACATGGTACCGGCGGTACGCCATTGCGCGCGACAGAACGCGGCCAACCTCGCCAAAATGTATCGTGGGAGTTGGACACAGGTCCGCTGCCGGTGCTGACGTTGCGCCGCATTTTCTAGCCCGTGAACAGCCGGCCTCCTCGTCACCCTCTAGCGTGGGTGCGCGGAATAGCTGAGAGCTGAAGGCACTCGTCGTCGGCGCCGAGGAGCGTGAAGACGTGGGCCCGGTCGACGGCGGATAGTTCCCAGAGTTGAGAGGGGCGCGTTTCGACTGTGGTAACTGCCGAACTTCGGGTGGGACTCGCCATCGACGCCGATGCAATGGGCTCAAAGTGTCGGTGGCGTTACCACAGACCTGGAGGTGGCGCCCCGCAATGAGGCGGCCGTTGTAGTCGATCCAGGCAGACGGTATCCGTCGCCTTTGCATTCGCAGCGGGCCGGGGCCATTCATGAGCTGCCGAGCGCCATCACGCAGCCGCTGTTCCCAGGGCGCGAGCGTGTCGACCGCGCCGCAGCTCCGTGCGCGCAAGGCCACCAAGCAGTCGTCACGCCTCTGTTCGGGGTCAGGGACAGTCGGATTCTCGGCCCGAGCGTCTGACCGCTCGGCAAATTTGTCTAGGAAGGCATCGGTCACCTCGGGCACGTCGGTGAGATTCCTCCATGGACACTTGAGCTCAGGTCGCCATTTCTCCATGGACTGCTGGACGCCAATTCCGCCGTCGCCGATGTGGAAGAAACCTATGACTGCCCAGCGCAGCCCGAAGGAGCAGCGGACCGCGTCATCGATCCGCTGCACTGTGCCCGGGTCGCCGCGCACCAGCCAGAGCGCCTCGCGCAATATCGACTTCTGCGGCCGGTTCGCGATGAACCTCCGCACCTCTTTGCGCAACCCGAGCGGGTGCATCACCATATTCGTCCGATAGATCTCCGTCGCGCGCTCCGGCGTCTCAGGCGTCACGCGCTCTGCGGCGCACTGTTCAATGAGCGGCAGTAGGTAGACCGGCTTGGACGGGCTTGTGACGAGCAGGTGCTTGGGATATTGCATCTCCGCCCGCAACAACAACGGTCGAAGCTCCGAGGCCGAGGAGCAGATCAGGGCCCCAAGCACGGGCGCGCGGCCGGGGGCCGCGAGCAGCTGCGGCTTGAGCTCCAGGCGCTCCGGCTCGGACTTCCGCAAGAGCTCCACGCCGAGCACCGCGTTCGCGGCCGACGCCACTACCGTGAGCGCCCTTTCGGCCAGCAGAGGAACCGGCTTCACCCCCCGATACGCCTGCCTCGTGTTGCCCAGTATTTTCTGCACGCGCTCGACCGCACGAGACGACGGGCCATACAGCCGCACGTCCACTCCGTTGAAGACGAACTGTGCGGCCTCGTCTCCTCCGATGCAGCCGCCCAGCAGCCCGATCACTCGCGGCCGGCTCTCAGAGAAGTGCGATCCCTTAGGCATGACCTCACTGTCACTGCCCTCTCAGGCACGAACTTTGAGCGCGAGCTTCTCACGCACCTCATCCGGGGGCATCACCCGCACCTCGATCCGCTCGAGAATTTCTACCGCCCGCTGCACGAGCTCGGCGTTAGTCGCCAGCCGCCCGCGGGAGAGATACAGGTTGTCCTCCAGCCCAACCCGTACGTTAGCGCCGACCGACGGTGCCAACGCCACATACGGGAGCTGCATCCGTCCAATTGAGAAGGTCGAGTAGACGGCGCGCGTCGGCAGACGGTGCACTAGCGCCATCAGCGTGGTCGGATCGCCGGGCGCGCCATAGGGAATCCCCATGCAGAGCTGGATCAACGGCGGATCGTTAATCAGCCCCTCTTTGATCAAATCATTCACCATCACCAAATCACCGGTGTCAAATACCTCGAGCTCAGGACGTACCCCAAGCTTCTGCAGGCGTGCAGCCATCGCGCGCACGGTCGCTGGCGTGTTGACCAGGATCAACTCGTCGCGGGTGCCGTAGTTCAGCGTCCCACAATCCAGTGTGCAGATCTCGGGGCGCAGCTCTTCGATGTGCACCAGCCGCTCAAGCGCGCCCACCATGTCTGTCCCGGCGGCCGGCGGCAGCGGAGACTCCGCCCCCCCCAGCACCAGGGCGCAGCCCATCCCCGTGGTCAGGTTGATTACCGGGTTCACATCCGACTTCCGAATGCGCTGCACCACTTCCCGATACAGCGCTGGATCCCGCGAACCCCGCCCGGTCTCGGGATCACGCACGTGGATGTGCATCACCGCCGCTCCAGCACGCGCCGCCTCAATCGCCGATTCAGCAATTTGTTCCGGGGTTACCGGCACATTCGTATAGTTTGGCGTATTTCCACCCCCTGTTAGCGCACAGGTGATAAAAACTTCGGAAATCATCTCACTCTCCTTTCCGCTGGGAGACATACCAATCCGGGTCGTAGCGGCTATTTTCAGTCTGATAAGACCTTCTTTGTTGTTTCGAGCTCCCCTTCAGGAAGCATCGCTGTACCGATGATACCCTCGCTGGCCAACTGCGCCATTTCAGCGTCAGAGAGGCCGAGAAGTTCCGACAGGATTTCTATGTTGTGTTGTCCCAGCATCGGCGCCGCTGCACGGATTGGATAGGGCTCCAAACCCTCGCGAATCGGCAATGACGGCTGCGGATGCCTGCCTATGAAAGCGCGTTCGACCTCTTGCAGAAACACGCGCGACCGGAGATGCCGATCGTTAAGCAGGTCAATTGGGAGACGGGCTACGCCGGCAGCAACCCCCGCGGCTTGTAACTCAGACATGGCCTGATCCGCGTCGCGGGTGAGCGTCCACGCTTCGATACCTCTCTCCAGGACATCTTCGATGCCACGGCGACCTTCCTTGGATTTTAGCGACGGGTCCGCGACCCAGTCTGGCCGCCCAATAACTAAGGCAAGCCTCTGCCACATCTCTTCGTCCGTCGCCGCTACCATGATCCAGTTGTCTTCACCCGCACATCGGAAGCAGCCATGCGGTACGAAGTGCGGATGGCGATTGCCATACCTTCTTGGTGGCTTACCACTGATCGAATGAACGGTGATCCATGGTGCCGCAAACGGCATCATGCATTCGATCTGGGCGAGATCGATGAACTGACCCAGCCCGGTGTTGCGGGCGTGAATCAGCGCGACCAGAACTGCAGCGCAGCCATTGAGCCCACCGACAGCATCCCCGAACGCAATGTGGCTCATCACGGGTGGACCGTCGGCGTTTCCGATCACACTTGGCAATCCCGAGCCCTGCTCAAGAGTCGATCCGTAGGCCCGGCAATCCCGATTGACGCTGTTTGCGCCAAAGGCCGACATTGACATCATGACGAGCCGAGGGTTGAGCGTCCTGAGCACATCGTAGCCAAGCCCGAGCTTCGGGAGCACATCGACCGAATAATTGTCGACGACGACATCAGCTCCCGCCAAAAGCCGTTTAGCGAGAGCGAGGCCCTGCGCTCGCCTGAGGTCGAGTGTGATACCACGCTTGTTGCGGTTCATGATGCAGAAGCGCGCCATCTTTTCGTACATCTGTGCATCGATAAAGGCGCGCCGTCGGTCAACACCGCGCCACCAGTCCGGATACTGGATAGCCTCGATTTTGATGACGTCCGCTCCGAGATCAGCTAGTGTGCGCGTGCACAACGGACCTGCCCAGCCCATCGAGAAGTCGATGACCCGAATTCCCTGCAAGGGCTGCCGGGTGGCATCGATGCGGCTGCGTGACGCCGACGCAGTGCGGGCCGAATCTCGTCGCACATTCTCGATAATCTGCCGCTCGCCCAGGGCCGGAACCTTTCCTCCCCGACGCGGCGGCGTCAATGTCAACCGCTGCACTGAGCCGACCGTCAGGCCCTCTTCTTCGCCAAGCTGAACAGGTACGATCGCGCCGCGCACTTTCTGCTCGGTATCCTGAAGCAGATCGGATATTTCCGGCACTGGCACGATGGGAATCCTTCGTTTTCGCCCCTCTGCGAACCACTCCTGTGCGGTCCGCGCTTTCAACCTCGGCATAAACACTCGTTCGATCTGTTCCAGGTGTTTCAGGCGTTCTTCGCCGGTGATCCAAGCCGATTCATCACGCAATTCGGATAGGCCGAGCATGTCACAGAATGCCCGCCATTGGGCCGGTGTTATCACCGTGACGCCAAGCCAGCCCTTTCTAGTTTCGTAAATGCCAACTGGAGAGCCTGGCCAAAAGCGGTTAGTGCCAATCCGGCGCATCACGTCGCCGCACGCAAACGCCTCTGACAGGAGATACTCACTGAGAGCGAGGCTGGATTCGAAAATGCTGAGCGACCACGATCGTCCTCCTCCGCCCTGCACTTGTGCAACCGCCGAGGAAGCGGCGGCAATGAAGCCCCACAGGCCAGCGAGGATACCCGTTTGGAAATCCGGTGCGTGCATCGGCGGGCCTTCTGGCGGCCCAACCAATTTGATAAGGCCGGCGAGCGCACGAACGGTTGAATCGGTTGCAGCGAATCCTGTATAGGGCCCATTTCGGCCGAACCAGCTCGCTTGGAGGCAAATCAACCCCGGACGGTGCTGGCGGACCGCGGCTAAATCAATAAGGGGGCAATCTGCCGCATCGACTTCGCGACCATCGATCAGAATGTCACAATCCTCGATCAATGTTGTCAGTCGTGTGCTCGCCTGTGGCACGGTCGGATCGATGACGATGCTTGACTTGTTGAAGTTCAAAAACGCGAACCATGCGCTCAGGCCGCTAGGCGTTAATGGCGAACTCCGTCGAAGTGCATCACCTAGCGGCGGCTCGACCTTCCGGACATCAGCACCGAAATCGGCAAACAAACGCGCACAGTAGCTAGTTGCGGCCGAGCTACCGATTTCGACCACCCGCAGATGGGAAAACACTCCCGTCGAGGGATCCATTGTGACGCTCGGAAACATAATCTATCTCACGATACGAGATACGGGGAGTTGTCAGCTTTACACCACTAGCAACCGATCGAGGCACTACCTACTCTGGTGAGCAGGAGTATGTTTGATTCCAGAGAATGACTATTGGGCGGTATTGACATTCAACTCCAGTAGAGTTCTTAAGCGATGGTCGAGCCTGTGCGCCGCGGTCTTCTGGATTGTTGTGGCCGGATTGGTCAGGCGATTTTGTGGTGGGTGAGAGGACGGCTTGTCGACGTACGGCTATTACATCGACACATTGATCGTTGACATAGAGTTCAATCGAGCGCGCAAACGGTGACACCGCCGTCCAACATGGACCAGCATCTGCGAAGGAATGAGCAAATATAACTTTCTCTGTATTTCTTCATCTATCCAGACGCTCATCACGAGGCGACCCGGCGCTACAAGTCCTCTACCACCGACCGCGTTCTCAACGTCACGTAGTATCAGGAGCTGGCGCAGTGCGGACATTTTCGCCGACACGAGCAATATCGACACGATCAACCATGTCGGAAAGCACTTCCGCATGCGAGGCCCGCTCAACGCTCGCGGCTGCAGCCAGGGACTGAGGGTCTATATCCAGACCAACTCGTCCGACGCTGCACGCGCCTTTGCTGTCCACCTTGCTGAGGCGATCTTCATGGCACACCAGACGCCAGCGAGCGCTCAGGAGGTCCATGCCGACATCCGCGTTCGGCCGCAGTCCTGGTGAGATCAAGATGCTGCCTGGCATCAGTCCCTTCATTGCCAGCACTCGAGCCGAGGCTGACTGGCTGCACGAGGGATTCAATGAGTTAATTCATCCGGAATCTTCGCTGGCCTAACTTCAGCAGATGACCGGCCCTGATCTGAACGGATTCACTCTTGAAGGCTTCTTCCCGCATCACCTGATCGACATCTGCGGCGCGCAGCTAGGCAAGTCGATTCAAGCTGGTTATCGAGTGATCGTGAGGGGCCGACAGTTCGTCGCCTCGTACAGCGACTTGCTGGCGCACGTGGCCACTGGGTGATTACCGTGGCGGCCGGAGAAGATCGTCGAAAACATCCAGGACCCTGGCTCGAGAATGGACGGCTGAAGGCTCCAACGTCATGTCCTCTTGGCTGCCCGGAGGCTTCGATCTCTTCGCCGAGCAAGTCTAGTCATGCCGATCTTGCGAAAGGGCACGCCTGTCCCGTCACGACTACACCGCAAAAAACTGCGCGAGCACTACGGCTTGAGCCGTCCAGGGAGCGTGTTCTTTCAGCGCCGTTCAGGCGATCGCCAGACTCGCTGGGAGCGGAACGACGCTTACCGTTGACGTTACCGGCCTCTCGCTAGACCAATTTAGGGTTGCGACCGCTGGCCTCGCTGGGTCTCGTCACCCGTTTTGCTCCTCGAGTGCCCCCTCGACCTTTAATGCCGCTTTTTCCGTACTCCCTAAGACCTAGCCGGTTCGGTATCCCAAGCAGACTCTGGTGTGGCAGCGGGGCGGCGGTATTCGGGCGTCGCAAAAGGTGAGCACGCGGCGCTTGAGTTGTACGAACTCTCTCTCGGTGACAAGTTCGGCGTTCCTTGGCCGCGCAGATAGCAGGAGAATGTCTTCCGTTCTTGCGCTCATGACGATAGTTCGATCGGCCAGGAGCAACGCTCCTTCAAATATCATGAGCGACGAACACCGGTCGTCGGAATTTTCGTTCAGATCTCGGCACCTCCTGCATCATACAATGGGTCTGGGCGTCCAGCGCGCCGAACGGCTCATCCATTAACAGAACCCGCGTTAATTGATCAGAACCCGAGCGATCTCAACTTGCTACTGCGTCCCGCTGGAGAGCTGCGAGGGGTAGAAGCGTTCGAAGCGCTCAAGCCCGACCAGCCTCAGAATTTGGTTCGCAGCGCGGCGGCGTTCGGCCCCGCCCCGGGGTCGTGGACGCCATCATTTACGCGGTGGGGCATTCTGAAATCGAGGCGAATATGTCCAACTCGTTCCGACAACCTTCCGTCTCGGCCTGGATTCATCCACGTGCTGTGCCAGCGGAATCGCCCAGCTCACGCGCGGCGTTTCATGAATAGAAGGAGAAATTTGGCAATGTCTCTCTGCCTGAACTGCCGCCTCTTCATAGTGGCCTTTCACTTGGGCCTGGGGCGTTGAACGAACACGAGACTGGCGCCTTTGTGCGAAACTCGTACCTTGAGCATCTTCACCAAAGCCTGTAGGTACGGGATCTCCTTGCCTGCGGGCGCATAGCGACTATTGTGACGATGCGTCACGAAATCAAAGCTCGAAGAACTCGCGAGGCAATTTCGTTAATGGTTCACCGCCAGCGTCGGTAACGCGAAAAGTTTCGCTGATCGCGTACCCGACATCTTCACCGATCCAGTTTCCAAGCATGAGGTGAAAAGTCATGTTCGGCTTCAGGATTGTTGTATCACCTTCCTTGAGGCTGGCGGTCGGTTCTGTCCAATCGATCCCGACAGCGTAGCCACACCGCGATTCCTTCTCAAAACCATACTTTTTCAGAGTGGTGTTGAAAGCCACCGCGACATCGCTACAGGTCTTTCCGGTCTTGGCAGTGGCAAGCGCGGCTTCCAATCCAGCAACCTCCCCCTCATGCAACCTCCTCATATAGTCTGATGGCTTACCAATCGACATCGTGCGCATGAGCGGGGAGGTGTAGCCGTGGCGCACCCCGGTAAATTCGAGGTTGATCTGTGAACCCTGTTGGAAGACGTCCTCGGTCCAGCGAATATGACACGTAGACGTGCGTGGCGTAGAGCACAGAAAGAAGCTTGCGATATCTGTGCCCGACTTACCATTGGCGCCCCGCACCAGTGTCGCAACGATCTCGGCGGAAGCGTCGGCTTCGCGCACGCCGGGCCGAATGACTTCCTTTGCTCTGAGCATTCCGGCGTCGGAAATGGCGGCGGCTTCGCGCATCATTGCAATTTCCAGATCCGATTTCACACCTCTAATCCAGGTAACGGCGTTGGTGAAATCGGCAATTTTCGCTTCAGCAGCTCGAGACCTGAACTTCTCGACGGTCAAAGCCGGCAAGAATTTCGCTTCAAGGCCGATCCCCTTGCGGCCAAGCCCGTTATCCAAAATCAAGTCGATTATCGCATCGTATCCGTCTTGATCGGGATTGGCGATGAGCGCCTCTGGATAGCCAATTACATGGCTCCGCTCGACAAACATCTGATGCAGTGCCGCTGGTGCGTCCATGCGGCGTGTGATGAAGGTCGGCTCTTCATCCTTTAGAGAGACGACCAACCCTTGCGGCACATATCCGGACTTTGCCGTGTATCCGGAAAGGTACGTAATGTTGGCCGGGGTGGTGACCACCAGCACTTCAACCTCACGTCGCTCCATCTCTGACTTAACGGCAGTCAATCTTCGCAAATATTCAGACCGGGGGAACGCCTGCGAGGCTCTTGGCATTGCCATGATTTCAACTCCTTCCTAGAATATCAGCTCTTCTCTTGTGTTCTTAATCAGGTCATCAGGTCAACAGTGCGTATGTCGGGCCTGTGGCGACATCGGAGCGCCTTTCCTTTGGCAGAGCGGCAAAACCTGATGTCGACGTAAAGGCCGGCCTTGTGAGAAATGTCGCGTCCATCAGTCCAGGATCTTTGTCAGCTCTGGGTCGCGATATTGGCATGACGCATCTCATTCACAAGCGTCCTGTTCGGCACCGAAAGTTGTTCGCTCCCGATTCAACGCCAATGTGTCGTGTTGAGGTCTCGAGTTTCCAGGCTAGCAAATCGACATCGATGGAAGCAGCGATTTACTAGATCACACGCAGCAATACTGCAAAAATTGGCCTGATGCGCGCATTCGCCGAACCGTCTTCACCGTGGCGACCGTTTTGGATCAACGATTCGTAAACAGTTTGGTTGTTGTTGCCTTTAAAGGGCTGCAATCCCCCGCGGATTCGGAGTCATCAGCCTCCCAGCTCCTTGGTCATCCTCGCTCCGAGCACTGCAGCTTTCTCGATAATGCCTTGCAGCCGATCGGACTATTCAATGCCGCCCTGAATAAAGACGTCTGCCGCGGCATCGCCGCGCCCGATCAGTGGTTGTTCTGTAGGGGTGAGTTTTCGATACGGAAAGCATGATGCCTCGAGCGGAACGAATCTCCAGGCTAGTATAGGCGCGCATTCATAAGCCGCCCTCCACAATGGCCTGCCTGCGTCTCAGTCTGTGTAAAGGACCGTTCCACCACCCCTCCTCCCGGCCGTGGGCAATGCTTCAACCCGGACTCTCCGGCGATGGTCCTTTCCAAGTCGAGCGCGCCGGCCATCTCAGCGACGAAAAGACTACCCGCAAGTTCGGCGATGTGCCGCAGATAAATGCTCCATCAAGCTGCACTAGGTGGTCAACGAGATCTGGCGCCTGCGCCGGCAGAGCCCCTTTGAGAGGCGCAGATCGCGACCCTTGGAGGCGCCGCGATCCCGACCGTTCGGCCGAGTTCCAGCTCGAGCGAATTCGGTCAGAGATGGATGACCTCTGTCGCGACTGCACGGGGTGCCCGGCGTCGCGCACTGGGTCAATTGCCAACTAATCCCCTCCCTTTCGGATGAGCGAAGGGGAGAAAGTCTCTATTCGCCTGGAATAACACGGACGTCGATCGGATTAATCGTGATGTTGAGCAGATCGCCAGGCTTGGGATGGTTTCCAAACAAAAACCGCTCCTGCGTCATCAGTTGCTCACCGTTAAGATCGAGCAGGAGCCGTGTCGCCCCTCCGGAATAATGGGATTGAAGGACGCGCGCCTGATGAGATGGCCCGGCCGCGCCGTCGGTCGACAGCGTCACCTGCTCCGGCCGAATGACTGCGGTGCTGGACCCAGGCTTCCAATTACCCATGAGCCTTAGGCCGGCAGTTGACGTGAAAGCGCCGTCAGCATCTACCATGCCCTTCAGCAAGGAACACCAGCCGATAAATTTCGCAACGAAAGATGTTGCCGGAGTTTCATAAATCTCACCAGGCGTCCCAATCTGTTCAACCTGACCAGCATTCATGACCACAATGCGGTCTGACATTGAAAGCGCCTCTTCCTGGTCATGTGTAACGAAGAGAGTTGTGACATCAACAGTTCGGACCACCTCTTGCAGCTGTTCGCGCATGCGAACCCGCAACTGCGCGTCCAAATTCGAGAAGGGCTCGTCTAGAAGCAGTACTGCCGGGCGTATCGCCAGCGCACGAGCAAGCGCAACACGTTGTTGCTGGCCACCGGAAAGTTGAGTTGGCAGTCGCTGAGCAAGATGAGGCAACTCCACGAGTTCGAGCATCTCCCGAATGCGCTTCTCGCGCTTGTCGCGGGGCCACTTCAAGTTCTCGAGGCCAAACGCGACGTTTTCCGCGACGGTCATATGCGGAAATAGCGCGTAACCCTGAAACACCATTCCGGTATCCCGCCGATAAGGCGGCTGATGCGTTATATCGACACCGTTGACGCTCACGGTCCCGGAGGTCGGTTCTACAAATCCAGCGACCATCCGCAGCGTCGTCGTCTTGCCGCAGCCCGAAGGGCCCAGCAGGCAAATCAATTCACCACGACGCGCGCTTACCGAAATGTTGGCAATGGCGATCGTCTCTCCATAGTGCTTGGACACAGAGCGCAGTTCTACGATAGAATCACCAGTCTCTCGAACAGAATTTTTAGGCTCTCGAATTAAAGTAAGCATCTCCCCTCCCGGCCTACGCCAGTCTTTCCGCGCCGATCAAGCGCTCGATTGTCAAAATGACGACCAATGTCACGACGATCATGATGCTCGATACGGCCGAAACGAGAGGATCGTAGCTGGTATCGAGATATGCAAAGATCTGAACCGGCAGGGTCACATTGCCGCCGTATGTCAGAAACGCCGTAACGGTTACGTTTCCAAACGATGTCACGAAGGCGAAGATCGCAGCCGACAGCAGCCCGGGCAGTATGAGGGGCAGAGTGATGCGCCGGATGACTTGCAACGGCGTGGCTCGGAGGTTCATCGCAGCTTGCTCGAGCGTTTGGTCATGTAGCGTAAGGCTCGCTAGAATCGTGCGCATCACGTAGGGAATCGCAAGAACGAGATGACCCAGGATCAACGGGTAGATTGTCTGGGTAAGTTTCAACCACGCGAATAGCTGCAATAGTCCGATACCAAGGACAACACCGGGGACGACCAATGGCGAGAAAGCAAGATCCTGCAGGAACGATTTGCCTCGGAACGTAAAACGATTGATCGCGAAAGCGCCGGCAAAGCCAATCACTAGCGCCATGGCGGCAACGAGCACGGCAACGTACGTGCTCGTCCAGAGCGCCGTCATAAACAACTCATTCTCCCACGCTTTTTGATACCAGCGCAGCGAAAACCCAATGGGCGGAAATTTCATTGTGTCTCCGCTGGTGAATGAGGACACGATCACCAGAATCGCAGGCAATGCGAGCATTGCATATACGACCGCCCGAATTGACGCACCGGACACCGTCATCAGACGGTCGACGGGATCAGAGTGCATAACGTCGCCCCTTGCTGATCACACGCGACGCAGCTAAGGCGTTAAGCGCCGTTGTGATACCGAGTCCACTAACGAAAAGGACGAAAGCCATCGCCGCGCCGGACGGCCAATTCAGCTCCGTCATGATCCTCTGATATATTAAGCTTCCGAGCATGGTAACGCGGTCTCCGCCTATGAGTCGGGGCGTGACAAACGCTGAAATAGATAGCACGAAGACGAGATTGAAGCCGACCAGAATGCCAGGAGCCGCGAGCGGAATGATAACCTTGCGAAACGTTACAAAGCGGTTAGCGCGCAGATTAGCTGCGGCCTGCTCGATCACGGGATCGATCTGAGTGATGACGCTCATGACAGACAAGATCATAAATGGAAGGAACTGCTGCACCAGCACGGCTAGGACGGCCGGCCGAGTAAAAAGAAGTTGCTTCGGCGAAGAAAAAACACCGAGGCTCACGAATATTGAGTTGATGAGTCCGCTGCGCCCAAGCATGACGAACCAGCCAAATACAACAACGACAAGGCTGAGCGTCAGTGGCATGATGACAATGATCATCCGCCACCGCCGAGCGAATGCTGGCAGGCGAGCGAGCGAATAACCCGTGGGGAAACCGATCACCAAGCAAACGAAGCTGACGATAAATCCGTCGACGAACGTCTCCAACAGAACCGAGGAATAAAATGAATCCGAAAAGAAATGGACGTATTGTTTGAGGCTGAAACCGCTTCCATCGAGAAAATGATTGCTGGGCAGGAAACTGGAGCGTAGCAATCCCAACACTGGCACGACTAAAAAGCCTGTGAGGAGCAAGACCATCGGCGCCAGCAAACCCGCTAGAATCAGAATACGACGATTTAGGAAGTACTCCTTCACGATCGACCTTTCGAAGTTCGTGTTGTATGGCAAGGAAGTACCGGAGCCCGCCAAGCAAGACTCACCTAGATTCGAATTTCCTTGTTGAGTCTCTCGATCCAGGAGCTGCGGTTTGCCATCAGGCTTTGCCAATCGATCTTCATTTTAAGAGCAATTCGCTCTGACGAGTTAAAGAGGAGATCTTGGCGAAGCTCTTCCGGCAAATGGATATCGGTTGTTGCGCCATACCGAAGCGCCTGGGGAATTGCCAGCATTCCCTGATTGGAGAGCAATTGCTCAGCGTACGCGTGAGCCGCCTCTGGGTACTTCATTCCCTTGACAAGGTTGATATAGCTCGTCACGGAGCAAATGCCCTTAGGCGGGACAACGGTCACAACGGGAACACCCTTTCCACGCAGCTCATGGGCGCGACCGTCCCAGAAAATGCCTGCATGGACCTCTTCGTTCTGGAACATCTGCACCTCCGCCACATTTGTCAGAGCGAACGCGACGATATTCGGCTTCGCTTCGGCCATTATCTTGAAGGCTGGCTCCATGTTCGAGATCGAGCCACCATTTTCTTCAGCAAGTGCCAGAAGGAATATGCTGTTGCTCGTCGTCGCCGGGGCCGGAATGACGAGGCGACCTGCCAAATCAGGTCGAGCGATATCGGAGTATGACGTAATTGGCTGCTTGGTGAATTTTGAGTTGTACACGGGGATGACGGACGCGACACTGAATGGCACGCCATGATCGCCGAATTCACGGAACCCGGGAAGCACCCGCTTTAGGCTGGGGACGTCTGTCGGCTCGATCTCTTCGACGACCCCTGCCTTAACGAGTTCGACCATGTGAGGGCTATCGCCCATGAACATGTCGAACGGAGGATTGTCCTTGTTTGCGATGAGCTTGACGAGGTCTGCCGATGTTACGCCTGCTACGAATTGAATTTTTAACGCATACTTCTCCTCGAGCGGCGCCGCTACCCCCTTCACCAGGGCTTCGTCATAGACGCCACCATATCCGTTGATGCGCAGCGTAATGCCCGCAAATTTTTTCGACTGTGAGTGAACATAGGGTGCGGCCAGCGAGCTGGCTGCTGTCGCTGACAGGATTTTCAAAAATGTTCGCCGTTTCATTTTCCGACCTTCCTTCTTGTTCCCCGCAGTAAAAACGAAAGTATCGCGTTTCACTCGACGAACGGACCGTCGCCCGGATGCGAATGCCTCGTCCACGGGCGCGCCACTTGTCGTCTGAAGTCACGTGCGGCGTCTTGTCTGCGGATCGCGCAAAATGAGTTCGACATGTGAATGATCCAGAGCTGAAATGCTCAACCTTCCGGGACGCCACTGATTGCCACGCAGGTGGAAGCTAAATGATGCCGCGCGCCTTAAGTGTCTCCATCCTCTTCCTCGGCAGCCCCAACAGTTCGGATAGAACCTCTTCTGTGTGCTGTCCGAGCAGCGGGGGTGCCTGCGCTTCAGTGACAGGTGCGGAGAGAACTTCATCGGAGAGCCGACGAGACGAAGCTTTCCCCCGGCTGGATGAGCCACATTTGTGCACGTCTTACGATGCCTAACCTGAGGATCTTCGAACACCCGGTCCAAGTTGTTGATCGGTCCACAGGGGACTTGAACTGCCTCAAGAGCATCCAACCAGTAATCTGTCGAATGCTCGGACATCAATAATGCGAGTTCCGGGATCAGAATGCCGCGGTTCTGGACTCGGGCTGCATTCGTTGCAAAGCGTGGGTCCGCAGACAGATCCGGTCGACGCGCCGCTGCGCGGAATCGGGTGAATTGGCGGTCATTGCCAACCGCAACGATAATATGTCCAACAGATGTCGGCAACGCGTCGTAAGGCGCGATGTTTGGATGCGCATTGCCTAGCCGCGTAGGCACTTCTCCTGACGTGAGATAATTCATCAGAGCTTGATTGGCCAAGGTAGCGACCTGAACGTCCAATAAGGATAGATCGATACTTTGTCCTTCTCTCGTGCGCCGTCGGAGCGCCGCAAGCAGCGCTACGGTCGCGTACATGCCCGTGAACAGCTCCGTGATCGCAACTCCCACCTTGACGGGACCACCTCCAGGCACTCCGTCCGGAAGTCCTGTTATACTCATGAGACCGTCCATGGCCTGAATCATGAAATCGTAGCCCGCGCGATCTTTATATGGTCCAGTCTGACCAAAACCGGTGATAGAGCAGTAGATCAAGCCCCTGTTGAGCTGGCTCAGTTCTTCATAGGCAAGTCCGCATTTGGACAGCCCGCCGACCTTATAGTTCTCAAGCAGGAAGTCCGATTTCGCCGCCAATTGCTTGATCAGCTCTTGCCCGGCAGGATCTGTGATATCAATGGTGACCGACTTCTTTCCGCGATTACAGGAAAGGAAGTAGGCCGCTTCCGCCGTTGGACAGCCCGCACCATCGGCCAGGAAGGGGGGCCCCCACGCCCTTGTGTCGTCTCCAACTCTAGGACGCTCCACCTTAATCACTTCCGCTCCTAGATCGGCAAACATCTGGCCCGCCCACGGCCCTGCCAGAACACGGCTGAGGTCCAACACGCGAAGTCCGCTTAGGCATCCTTTCATTTTCGAATACTCTCAATTGAGCGCCTGAATACCCGTCTGTGCCCGCCCGAGGATGAGAGCGTGGATATCGTGCTTTCCCTCATAAGTATTCACCGCCTCGAGGTTCATGACGTTTCTAATGACATAGAATTCGCCGGAAACACCATTGTCGTGCAAATCCCGCGCCACACGCGCAATCTCCAGTGCCTTGCCACAGTTGTTGCGGTTTACGAGGGCAAATCATCTCGGGAGCATCGCCCCCCTCTTCCATCAGTCGTCCGCGCCAGTCGAATTGCTTGCGATCCAG
This sequence comes from Bradyrhizobium sp. UFLA05-108, assembly GCF_059803455.1. Taxonomy (NCBI): domain Bacteria; kingdom Pseudomonadati; phylum Pseudomonadota; class Alphaproteobacteria; order Hyphomicrobiales; family Nitrobacteraceae; genus Bradyrhizobium; species Bradyrhizobium sp. UFLA05-108. The sequence continues at coordinate 19,088 of NZ_JBANAZ010000033.1, forward strand.
CGTGTACTGACGGGCTGCGTGTCAGCACAACTCAGCTGCTCCTATGGCACCCCAGGAGATGCCGTAGCGCACACGATTAAGGCAGACGAACGGCCCCCTGAGGCCCATCACGTTGGGCAGTAGACTGTCTTCGCTCACTCGAACGTCCTCCATTACGATTTTTCCGCGGTTGGCTTCGAGTATTCGCGGCATGAGCTTTTCCCGGCAGTACGAATGTGCTGTGTCGCGGACCGATCGCTCCTCTCCGGTAAGTTGCTGGTCCACAAGAAGCCGATCCTCCCAATTGATGGCTTGCACGGCATGACGTAGTGATACGGGGCGTAATGCTCACCTCAATGACATGCAGCGTTTGACCGAGTTTGTGGGGCCGACCGGCAAAAATCGGCTCAAAGGCCTTTTTTTTGCAGCTTTGCGGCGAACGCCACCTTCGGGGTGATGTCCGCTCCATTAGGCGTACGTTATGTGCCGTCGTTGCTTATGCCGACGTAGTCGTTGCTGAAAACATGTCTACGGCTTCCTTATGCATCCCAGATGGCTTCACATGGAGCGAGCGCCGCACAGTCCTGGTCGTAATCCTTGCAGATACCCCCGAGGTATTCATCGGTGCTCTTGCGCTTGCTACCAAGCCGAAATGCGAGATGCGCTGGAACGCCGGGCTTAACATCTCTTCCGAAGGCGTTCCTTCCAATCAGCCGAGAAGGCTTTGATCGCTAGCGCCCAATTTGGCGACGCCGCGCTCAAACTCGGCGGGGTCTTGTTCGCGTCCAGCAAGAGACGCGCGGCTTAATTCGCGCTCGAATGCAAAAGGTCGAAGGGGTGTAGACTGAGAGTCAGACCTCGGCGTTTCACTGAAATCCATTCAGTTCACCGACTAACCTCGGCCTGCTGGGCGGGGGTATAATGCGACCCGACCGACGCATTGTGCTGAGATGCAGCCATAACGGGATTGGATCGGGTGGCGTGCGATATATCTCAATGCTCTCTGCGCCGAGGCGCGAACCGCACAACCGTTGGTCCTGAGCTCCGGATGCACAATTAACAGCTCGACCGCAAGCTGGTCCGCTCGATCGGCAGCCACGTTGACGTTTTCCAGAATGAGACCGCCTTGGTTGTTGCACTCCTCAGCAATTACAAGATCAAAAGAGCAGTACGGCACCAAAGCCTCCCGTTTCGTCGGATTGCCACTTGGGACAGACCCTCACACCGCGCTGAGGATTTGTGAGCAGTTTGGCCATTCTCTATCGCTAGGGATTGTAGGAGTCGCAAAGTGTCCAGCGGCACGGACTCGCCTCTACTCTATACTTCTTGCGCAGATTACAGGCAGAGTTGGTCGAGATTCGCCATTGTAACCCAGCATCGATGAATATTAGGGTCAATTGGGAAATAAATGCAATTTCATGCAAGCAGCATCGATGGCCGATCTGGTCAGTCAAATGCACGAGACGATGGTAGCTTCAACCGGGCCGGCCTCGCCCTGTTATTGATCAAACCGATGCAGTTGACAGAAATCTAAAGAGTTGCAGGCCTGTGCCGCATGACGAGGCGTCATCTGCAATGAGCACGGTATGGTAAGCATTTTGGCGAGTTCGTCTTTTACCTTTCCTTTTGACCAAACGCCTCTGCCGCCGCGCCGACCGCGCGTCACATCGTCATAGAGATTGCGCCGATCGAAACGCATGTCGCCTCCGCTCCAAGCTCCACGGACTAAGGTAGCGTTCGGCAGCGACATAGGGTCGGACAACTTGGCCAGCGAAGCAGGCGACGTGTTTTAGCATCCCGCCTGGGTTCTCCTGCGCTCACGCTTTGCGCAGCTTGCGCCCATCGTTTTGTGGTCTCCAGGGCAACTCTCATGAATTCGACAGATCGAGAACGGTAAGTACGACCGTCGGAATGATGGGTTCGTCGCGGGTTCTAAGTGTCGCCCTCCGCACATATGAGTCGGCGCCCTGCGCGGCTGCCGAGCTAGAAATAAATCGACGGACCCGTGTTGCGTCGTCTCATGTCGGTGAGCGCGTCGAGTTCAGCCGAATCGTACACGGGCTGTTGGAAGCGGCTTACCGTATCGGTATCGTTGATGACGGCGGGCGCGCTGCGAAGGATGCTTTCAGCGCCGCTGCCGTGCATTGGCGATTGGATACTTCGTGCGCGCGTCGGCGCAGTAGCGCCCGGCGCTCCGGGCCGCGGGCCCCACTGGTAACCGATGGCGATTTGATGTTTGTAGCCTCGCCCATCACGGATGGTGCCAATATTGGCGATCGTGCCGTCGTCGATCAGAATTTCGCGGGAGACGAGTTTCTACATCTCATTGATAACAGCGGCGATGGCGATCGCGTCGAACGCCCCTTATGCAGCGTCCGACATTTGGCCAGTGATGGTGAGCTTGAACTGGCGGGTGGATTTACAAGGCTTTAGGAGATTCTTCACAGCCGACTAAAAAGGCCCCCGACGGGTATGCCGGAGGCCTTTCTTGGAGGTCAAACTTAGATCTATACAGCCGTTCTCTTTATCTCCTTCTCGCTTAGCCGAGGCTCACCAATTGCGCTGAGCGCGCAGCAACAAGATCAAGCTGTTCTGATCCTTTAGTTCGTAGACAGCGCCCGGCTTGGCGATACCGGCCTGCAGCGGCAGCGTCACCGTGCTTCCGTTCGCATACTTCTGGTCGAGCATCATGTAAGCGATATCGGCCGAGAAGGTCAGGTTCTTGACCGGGGTCCAGCTAGTGACCGTGCCGACGGCCGCATAGTTGAAGTCGGGATTGCAGCCGGCAACTCCGCTCGACAGCGCGAGAGTTGTGACAAATGCGCCGCAGATGTAGCCCTTGGCTGTGCTGTTGTATCGCACGGCACCCCATGCACCATAGACGCTCGTGGCCCAGCGCGGATCCCAGTTGTGCGTGTAGGCACCATTGAAGCCATAAGTCGTGGTCAGTTGCTGGCCGGCGCCAGCCACGAACACAGAATCAGAGACACCTGCAATGCCAATGCTTTGGTAAGCATTCAGAAGGCCCGTACCGCCATACATCGCGAACTTAGTGGTCATCAAATCCTGAAAGTTGTAGATGCTTGCACCGTTGGTGTAGGCGCCTGACATGTTGATGGTGTCACCAGGCCCCGTCGGGATGTTTTTGATCGACAACGCCAACTGTCCAGCCCAACCCCACTTGTCACCCGGATGGCTAGTCGTCTCGTCCGCGCCGTAGTAACCAGCATGGTTGTCGTGCGCCGCGAACGAGGCCTGGAAGAGACCCCAGGCCTGGTCGACGCGAAGCGCGGCGATGAGGTCGGGAGACCGGGAACCGCCGGTGTTGGTGGCACCGTAGGCTCCAGTCGCGAGACCTGCAGCAGTCGCACCGCTCACGTTCCAGATATTGCCGGATTCGGCGACTGGATCCTGAGCCGAGAACGAAGCGGTAATGCCCTGGCCAAAGTCGGCCGTGTAGCTGAGTTGGTTGACGCCAGTGACGAAGCTGGCGCCGCCCGGGAGAGCATCGAAATTGTTCCCCGGATAGTTCGTCCAAGGTGCGGAGAACTGCGAGACAGCCCGACCCATCGTGAAGCCGGCGAACTGGATGAAGGCGGCATAGACGCCGAGCGAACCACCAGCGAGTTGAGAACCTGGCGACGTGGTATACGCGGTCTGGCCATTTACACCACTCGTACCCGCACCCGAATAAGTGCCCGTGATCCAGGTGAACACCCCACTGAAGTAGGTGCGGAGCACACCGTACTCGGTCGCGGTACGTGTATCGATGGTCAAGGCTTCACGAGCCTTGGAATAGTAGTAGTTGCTTAGCCGGTTCCGTGCTCCAGCTACGCCGGCATTTGCGGCATCAAAGACAGAATTCGAGGCGAAGGCGGTTTCGACGCGCAGATAACCACCCAGCTTGAGGCAAGTGTCACTGCCGGGGATGTAGTAGAATCCCGCACCATACAGTGAGCAGACCTTCACATACTCAATCGCCTTCGCCTTCACGGGAAGATCGGCCGCCTGTGCCCCGGCGACTGCGAACATGGCAGCGGAACCGAGGATAAGACTCTTTGTCAATTTCATCGATGAACCTCCAAGTTGGAAACGCTCGTTTCCGTCCTTCAAAGATCCGCCGCTACTGGCCTCACCGCGTGGGCAGGGTGCTTGACGGAACGACTTCGAGGCGCCCCCTCGCTGTCCATCGTCATATAATTTCTTAGATCAATTGCTACAATTAATTAATCGCAGCTGATCTTTTTTAGTAGGAAAGTGTCGCAGTTGGGCAACATGCCTGCAAGCTAGCCCTCCGGGGAACCACAAACCGGAGCCATGGGACAAAAAAGAACCCCCGAGGGGCATCTCGGGGGCTCCATTTGGAGGTTAAACTATGACCGCTGGTCTAAAATCTGAACGGTCGAGTCCATATAGCAAATACAATTGTATTTAATCTATTCCATTGTCTCCTGTAACCTGCGCCCTTCTTCGAGAGCTGTATCTGTTCCATACATATATTCCCGCTAATGAGCGATCGGGCGTACCTTGTGGCGACTAGAGATTCGGCGGAAAGACCCAACATGGGCGAACAAGAACAACTCAATAGAGCCGTAAAGGATTTCATCTGGAGCGTTGTCGAAATCCATGCCCAACTTGAAGCGATACATAAGAGTTGGGCTGAGATGCTGGGAATAACCGAACCGCAATGGTTGATCCTGATGGCTATCGACGAACTCGATGAAGGCCGGGGCGTTTCGGGAATAGGGTTAGCCAATAAACTTCGGATTCATCCCGCCTTCGTTACCAACCAAACGAAGAAACTCGAAAAAATGGAGCTCCTAGCCCGCGTAACATCGTCTGAGGACGCACGATTCCTGCAGATGTCGCTGACTGAAAAGGCGCGGGGGGAACTTGTAAAGCTGTCAGACAAAAGACAAGCGATCAACTCGACAATGTTTGGCGGGCTCGATGAGGAGTCTCTTAGCTACCTCAATAAGCGGCTAAACTCGATTGCTAAGAACAGTCGATTGGCAGCTCAAAAGCTGACGATAGGCATATTTTAGGTACGATCGGGTCGAGGCTGAGCCCGCCAGTCGGGGTTGGCGAGGGGATGAAGTCGTCGAGATTGCAGAGTCCGCTGAACGAGTTGCGCGCAGGATACGTAGCGCAGCACACGCCGCGCCGAATCCGTTATCGATGTTCACGCACGTGAGTCCGGCAGCACATGAAGCCAATGCGCCATGCAACGCCGCATGGCCTCCTACGGCGATACCGTAACCGACGGACCTCGGGACAGCGATCACGGGGGCTGCCAAGAGCCCGGCGAGCACGCTAAACATGGCGCCTTCCATAGCAGCCACTGCGATGACCACCGTATGAGTGCGTATCTCCTCGATGCGCTGCATAAGCCGTGACCTTGCCCCCATATGTGGAACGGCCCGCGTGGCAAGAGCTTTTTCAGTCGATTTCGCACATTGGAACGGTGCGGTCATATGTCCGGCCTTTGCGCGCGGCACATGGCCGCTGGCCTCGATGAGATCCGCGGAACGAGGAGCTAAATCAAGTTTACGCGCTTGAGCGCATTGGGGGCAGTAGCTTCACTCGTTTCGGGATGTCGTCCCATGGGTTCATCGGCTGTTGTTGCACCTTGCCCTCTGCCGGCCTGCGCCGGTCAGATCCCTTTGGCGGTCACTGCGTCCATCAGACGGCGGCCGCGGTAGTTAGCGGGTCGGGACGCCGGTAGGTCCCGCCCTTGTTCAGAAGCGCCCAAATGATCCGCGCTGTCTTATTGGCCTGCGCGACCGCGACAACCTTGAAGGGCCGTCTGGCGAGAAGCGCCTTCAGCCACGGCCGCGCCCGAGCGTCATTTCGGACAACCCGCAAGACGGCCGTTGCCCCGACAACGAGGAGAGAGCGGAGTTCCGGATTTCCCATCTTCGATATTCCTCCCAGCCGCTCTTTGCCGCTTGAATGAGGTCGCGGCGTCAATCCCAACCAGGCGGCAAAGTGGCGAGCCGACTTGAACCCGCCGGGATCCGGCACGAGCGCCTTGATGGTCGCCGCTGTAATGGCGCCGACGCCAGGGATCGTGGTCAACCGACGCATGTCCTCGTCATGCTTGGCCTCCACGACGATTGCGCGCTCGAGCCTGTCGATCTGGTCGGCTGCAGCTTCAATTTCATCGGCAATAGCCTTCAGGGCAAAGCGCGCTGCTGCGGGCAGGCGGGCATCTATTTCGTCTCGCACGATCGCGACCAGCGCCTCAACCTTTGCCAGGCCGGTGGTGGCGATGATGCCCAATTCGGCCAGATGCGCGCGCAAGGCGTTGACCGCCTGCGTTCGCTGCCGCACCAAAAGGGCGCGGGTCTTCAGCACCATCGCGGCAGCCTGCTGCTCGGCCGTCTTGATCGGGACGAAGCGCATGGTCTTTCGGGTCACCGCTTCGCTGATGGCCTCTGCGTCCGCCGCATCCGTTTTGCCTCGCTTTACGAAGGGTTTGACATAAGCCGGCGGAATGAGCCGCACCTCATGACCGAGAGCTGCGATCTCGCGCGCCCAATAGTGCGCGCTACCGCAGGCTTCCATCCCCACCAGGCATGTTGGCAGTTTCTCGAAGAAGCGCAGAACCTCGCTACGCCGCAACTTCCTGTTGAACACGAGCGAGCCCTCCGCATCCGCGCCGTGAACCTGGAAAACGTGCTTGGCCAAATCCAACCCGATGGTGATAACCTGTTTCACGGAACGGTCCCTCCTTTGTGGCGTTCGAACAACGACCACGTTCTAGCACTTTGATGCTGTTGGAGCGGGCCGTTCCACCACATCAAGTTTTATCCAGCCCTGAGTTCGCCCCGGTCGTTGGGTTTGCCCAGTTGGGCGGTGGGAGCGACGGGAGCTGGCGCGTAGCGCAGCGCCAGATCCCGTCGCGGATGGCAGGTGACGGCGAACTCGGACGGCGTTTTCCATCCGAGCTGAGAGTGTGGTCGTGCGTCGTTGTACAACAAGGCTTGAGAACGCCCACGGGACCGTATGCCGTGAGGTTCTGTACCGGTTTCACCCTTGGGCAGGCCGCGAGGTTTTCGTCCATGCTGTGATCGACAAGGCGGCCGGCGTTGTTTTCCGCTGCACGCTGGATGGATCGGAGACGCAGCGTTTTCTGGAGATCCCATCCTGGATGTTCGACCGCGCGGCATGTGCTCGGGGTTGCAGCCTAACGGCAGAGCCCTTTGTCAGCCTGGAAGCGCTCAACGCGTTGTCGTCGCTTCTCGATTCAGTGGTCAAGAGCGCGGCTTCATCATTGAATGAACTGCTTTCCGGTGCATGCGGAGTCTCTCACGACCAGAATCGGGGAGAGGCTCATGGCAAGCAGGACGGCGATATCGGCGAAGTCGGTTCGGCGCAACCGGCGGTTCGGCATGCATCAGATGGACCTGTTCGCGGGTGGCATCGCGCACAGCGCCGTTGGGGTTCCAGAGTGGCGGGAGCTGCCGAAGGAGGCGCAGGATGCGCTGGTGAACCTGATGACGCAGCTGGTGCTGGACCATGCGCGGCTGAGCGCAACGCTCGCGAAGAGGGAAGACGGTCATGATCAGTGACAAGGTCCGCCCTCACCACCTTGAGCGCAAGGCGATCCTCTATGTGCGCCAGTCCTCCGCCCATCAGGTGCTGCACAATCGTGAGAGCAGCGCGTTGCAATACGCAATGCGCGACCGATTGACGGCGCTGGGGTGGTCCAAGATCGAGGTGATCGACGATGATCTTGGACGTTCCGCTGCCGGCAGCGTCCAACGCGCGGGCTTCGAGCGGATGGTGGCCGAGGTCTGCCTCGGCAAGGTCGGCGCAGTCTGTGCGCGGGAGGTCTCGCGCTTCGCCCGCAATAGCCGGGATTGGCAACAGCTGATCGAGATGTGTCGCGTCGTCGACACGGTGCTGGTTGACCAGGAAGCTGTCTATGCTCCGCGGCATGGCAACGACCGACTGCTTCTGGGGCTGAAGGGTAGCCTCAACGAGTATGAGCTGGACCTTTTGCGACAACGCTCGCTCTCGGCACGCTACGAGAAGGCCCGCCGCGGCGAACTGGTTGTGTCGACGCCGGTCGGTTTTGTGAAGGTCGGTGATCGCTACGAGAAGGATCCGGACCGACGTGTGCAGGAGGCCATTACGCTCGTCTTCGACAAGATCGAGGAACTCGGGACCGCGCGGCAGGCGCTGCTATGGTTCCATGAGTACAGCCTCGACCTACCGGTGAAGCAGCCGAACGGCGACACAGCCTGGCGGCGGCCCAGCTACGCGACCCTCCACAGAATGGTCGAGAACCCGGTCTACGGCGGAGCCTACGCCTATGGTAGAACAGCTGTAGCGACGGGGTACGGCGTCCATGGCGCAGGCGCAAAGATCCGCCGGAAGGCGCGCGCGGAGTGGCTCGCCCTCAAGCCGGACGCCCACGAAGGCTATGTGAACTGGGAGAGGTTCGAAGCGATCCGTACAATGGTCTCCAGTAACGTGCCCACGAGCCGGCATCATGGCGCGCCCAAGCATGGCGAGGCGCTGCTCGCTGGGCTCATCCGCTGCCAGCGTTGTGGCCGCAAGCTGACGCTGCGCTACAGCGGTATGAACAATCACATCCCACGTTACAGCTGCTCGCGCGGCTGGATGGACAACGGCGAATCGCGCTGCATCGCGTTCGGTGGCTTGCGCGTCGATGATGCGATCGAAGAGGCTCTGCTCGGCGTTGGCGGGCCCGGCGCCGTCGCGGCGGCTACGGCCGCCGCAGCCCAGGCCACACATCAGAGGGATCAAGTTCGCGAAGTGCTCGGCCGTGATCGCGAAGCGGCCCGCTACGCCGCCGATCGCGCCTTCCGGCAATATGACGCGGCTGATCCGGCAAACCGCCTGGTTGCGGCAGAGCTTGAGGCGCGCTGGAATCGCTCGCTTGCCCGCGTCGCGGTGGAGAGCAAGATTGCCGCACATGACGCGGCGACCGCACCGACAGCGATCGATCCAAAGCTGCTCAGCTTTCTGGCCTCAAACCTCAAGTCAGTCTGGTCAGGGCCGATCATCGATGCGCGGCTGAAGAAGCGCATCGTCCGTACGCTGATCCACGAGGTCGTTGCCGATATCGATGACGAAGCGTCCGAGATCGTTCTCGTCGTGCATTGGGCAGGCGGCGCTCACAGCGAGATGCGGCTATCGAAGCGTCGACGTGGGCAGCGTAACAGCACCTCCGACGACATCATCGCAGCCATCCGGCAACTGGTGCTGATCGCCAGCGACGACCTGATTGCGGGCCTGCTCAACCGCAACGGCCTCAAGACGGGCAACGGCAACCGTTGGACCCGCGAGCGCGTCACAACTACGCGATCTTATCATCGGATACCCGTCTTCCGGCGGGCCGAGGATAGCGTCGAGCCATGGCTCAATCTCTCCGACGCCGCCAGGCTTCTCAAGGTCGCATCCAAGACGCTGCGCTTGGCCGCAGAAGCTGGTCAGATCGAAGCCGTCCACCCTCTACCGGATGGGCCATGGATCTTCGCGCGCGCGGCCTTCACCACGGATGCCGCCACATCCATCACCGAACGTGCGCGGCAGAACCCAAGATACCCCGCAGTATCGCATCCCAATCAGCAAAGTCTCTTCTCTTCAACAACATAGACAAATGGGTGTTCTGATGCGCGGTTGTAGTCGGCCCGCCAGCATCCGAGCGCGACGCGGGCCTGGGCCAGTGACGTGAACAGCGTCTCGTTGAGCAGTTCGTCCCGTAGCCGGCCATTGAAGCTCTCGATGAACGCATTCTGCATGGGCTTGCCCGGCGCGATGTAATGCCAGCCGACGCGGCTTTGATCGGCCCATGTCAGGATGGCGTTGCTGGTGAGTTCGGTGCCGTTGTCGCTGACCACCATCCTGGGCTTGCCGCGCTCGGTCATCAGCCGTTCCAGTTCCCGTGCTACCCGGGCGCCCGAGAGCGAGGTGTCAGCCACCAGCGCCAGGCACTCGCGCGTGCAATCATCGACCACGGTCAGGATGCGGAAGCGGCGGCCATCCGTGAGTTGATCCGACACGAAGTCGAGCGACCAGCGATCGTTGGGGGCCATCGGCACCGTCATCGGCGCCCGGGTCCCAAGGGCCCGCTTGCGGCCGCCGCGGCGGCGTACCGCAAGCCTCTCTTCCCGGTAGAGCCGGAAGCTTCTTGTGGTTGAGCAGGTAGCCCTCCCGCTTGAGCAGCACGTGCAGGCGCCGATAGCCAAAACGACGGCGTTCGTGGGCGATCGCCCGCATGCGCTGCCGCAGGACGCAGGACGGCATCGTCCGCCCGGGTTGTCCGATTTCTGATGGTCATGCGGCAGCAGCCGATGGCTTTACACGCCCGCCGTTCGCTCATCCCGTGGGCATCCATGAGATACGCGACAGCTTTCCGCTTGCCCGCGGGCGTCACCATTTCTTTCCCACGAGATCCTTGAGCGCCGCATTGTCCAGCATGGCATCAGCCAGCAACCGCTTCAGCCGTGTGTTCTCGTCCTCCAGCGTCTTCAGCCGCTTGGCCTCCGACACCTCCAGCCCGCCGAACTTGGCCTTCCATTTGTAGATGCTGGCGTCGCTGACGCCGTGCTTGCGGCACAGATCGGCAACCGAAACCCCGGCCTCATGCTCCTTCAAAATCCCGATGATCTGCTTCTGTATTCGGTCTGCTTCTGTCAATCCCTTAAAAGCGCGTGCCGCGGGTACCTTGCTTCTGTTCGTGGTCGGCAAAGCCGCCACACGATGGGATTCGGTTGAATGGTCGGTTCAAGCTCTTCGGCGTAGTCACCCGGCCCGGGAGGGCGGAAGCCACGACAGATCATACGAACTCGACCATCCCCACGCCCCGCGACGGGCGTTTCTTGGGATGGCGATGGCGTCCTTACGCCACCGCCGTCCATCGGAATTCGGTTCCATCAACCCACATTCGGTGAAGGACGACAGCCATCTTTCTGGCCAGCGCGACCTTCGCACGCTTGCTTCCTTGCCGGTGGGCAACACGCACCGCCCAAGCCTTCATCGGAGACCATCGGGTTGACGGCCTGAGAGCGACGTTGGCAGCTTCGAACAGGGCCGTGCGCGTCTCTCCGTCTCCGACTTTTGTGATCCGTCCTACCCGATCAACCTCGCCAGATTGGTACCGCCGGGGCGTCAACCCAAGATAGGCGCCCACGGATTGGGAATGCAGGAATCGCCTGGGATCGTCGACAGTGGAGCGGAAGGTCAACGCAGAGACCGGGCCGATCCCCGGCATCGTCATCAAGAGCCGACAAGCCGGGTCACTGCGCACGACCTTCAGAACCAGACGATGCAGTCGGGCGTACTCCCGCATCAGCGCTTCGCGTCCGGCAAGCAGCGGATTCATGATCGCCTCCAGCATGGCGTCGTTGCCGACCAACTCACGAACTCGCGTCGCGAACAGAGTCCGCGAGACGATTCCGACTTTGAGACCGAGCGGACGTAGAAGTCCGCGGATGACTTGCTCTGCGGCAGCGATGGAGCGAATGATATGCTTGCGAGCGGCCGCCAGCGTCCGCGCCCTTTGGCTGCCGATGCTCTTGACGTGAACGGGCTTAAACCAACCCGTTCTCACCACCTGCGCGATCCCACGGGCGTCGTTCCGATCGGTCTTCACTGGCATGGCCGAAAGTGCCGCCCTGACCTGGCGGGCTTCCAAACTGACGGCCGGCAACCCCAGTTCGATTAGATTTGCGGTCAGCCATTCTGACGTCGGTCCTGCCTCCAGGCCCACCCGTTCAACTTGACCAGCCCATGGTTCGAGGTACTGCACAATCGATGGCGCGTCCGCGAACGTCGTTCCCTCCCGGATCAGCTTTCCGGTCTCGTCCACTGCACATACCGCGACGGAATTCAGCGAAACATCGAGGCCGACGCAGATCATGACTTTTCTCCTTCGGATGGAGTTGGTCCATGATCGTCAGTCAAAACGTGCCGCGCGGCAAATAGGTCAGGCGATCGGGACCGAATACCCCATCTCTTCCGAAAAGCGGCTACGCTTCATGCTCTGGTCCTTGTTTGGGCCAGAGCGAACTTCAATCTGGATTAAGCCTGTGGGGCAAGGTCAGCCGCCACAAGCCGGCGACACCAAACAACGGCGATCACAGGCGCCTCGTAGCCCGCAAAAGCTAAACTTCGAACAGCTTCGTGTGCCACCGGCAGGTCAGAGGTACCGGCATAAACGACACAAGGTCCCTTCAGTGCTGGAACGCGCACCGGGCCGTGGAACGCTGTCCGAGATAGCGGATCGTAATCGAGAGCCGCCCGATGCTCCAGATTCAAGACTTCGAATTGGCTGCCGTCCAATCGCGTCAGTAGCAACGCGCGATCGGCGGCGCTGGCTAGGATCGCTTCAATCTGCAACGGCGTCTTGCCTTCGCAGAGCACCGCTTCAGCTATTCCGGTGCGCTGTTCGCGTTGCCAATCGATCACAAAGTCGGTCATCCCAACTTCGCCCGGAGGAATGCCGCGCCACGGCGGTAAGGCCGCACGCCGGCAAAGCGGCGCCCCGCCTGCGCACAGATCGATTCCGCCCAATCTTCAAGTCGAGCGCGCGCAGTTCCCGTGGGCGAGTCTGCGCATTCGAGTACCACGCCAGCCGCGGTGACGCGGCACCGCAAGAAATTTTGGCCGGGCAGCATCGCGGAGAATTGCAGTTCAGCATTCTCGACAAATCGGAGGGCAGCTTCGTCGACTCGGATACCGGTTTCAATTCGACTCGACAGGCACGGCTGCGCAGGCAGTGTGATTAGCCGGTGCAGTCGCGGAAATTGCATCACCAAGCTGGCGCGACGGAAAGAAGCCGGTCTTTCGGGTCCGCCCATGAACTGCCTAACACCGCCACCTTCATGGATGAAGCCGAGACCGACGCCCTCACCTACATGGCGCTTCCCGGCTACGGCTGAGTGGAACGAGAATGAGCCGTCGAGCGCGCGCTACGTGACTGTGGAAACGATCGCGCGCGGAGCGATGATCGGATCGTCCGCTCGCCCGCTGTGGAAAGCTGCTCCTTTCCAACTGCCGAAGTATTGGGGGTGATCCCGCGTCAGCTGCACCATCTCAGGACTCGACCCCCCACTGACAAAGATGAGCGGTAAAAAGGAGATGGATCGGGCGTTTTAAGGAAATCATCGATCGTGAATATCATTGCGTCTCAAGGTGATTGAGCGATCCGGAAGAACCGAGGTGTTTCAGCACCGGGCGGACGCCAAGTCGGCATCAATTCAGGAAAACGCGGTAATCTTAGCCCGGAGCCAGGCGCGGCCGACACGCGGTGGTCCGCTCTGTTCTTGCCGCCAAAGCGGGTGGCAGCCGATACGCCCGACGTTCGCTGCGGCTGTTGCAATCCGGCGGAGACTCGATGACAATCATTCGCAGCTCCAGTTTCCTAGGAACAAGCCATCGCAAGGAGAAGCAACGACACTCGAGTCGTATTAACTCATGAGGACACCGCTGCGAGACAGATCGGCCTTTCTGATTGTTGCAGCCGCACACGGAATGGATCAGCAGAGGAAAGCGCGGCTTGTGGAAGCATCACCTGATCGCGGTGCAACTCTGCGCTTGATCGGTGCAACGTCAGGGGGTGTGCGGTCATGACCGGAAGCGAGCGAATCGCTGCTGTCGATCGAGCAGAGAGCAATGCCGCGCTGTGCCGATTACAGGAGCATAGCGCGGCGGAGTCAGCCATCAATGGGCTGGAATCCCACTGCTTGGGGGTTCCCGGACCACGAGATCGTGGCCCTCAAGCGCAAGAGCCGAAGGCATTGCGGTAAGCCATGCGACTCCGGCAGTCCGGCCGGATGCCGCATGCTTGATCAGCCGTTATTGCTACGCCGCGTGCAAGCTTCCTGGCGTCGACCGAGATCGGTACGGACTGCACTCACGCAAGACGGCCCCTCAAGACCGCGCAGCACCAAAGCCATCACGCACTTTCCGAAGTAACCGAGGCACCCACGCAAATAGCGCGTAAGCTGCTCGGCCATGCGTTCCATGCTGATGCCCCACATCCAGCTGGTCAGTTCGCGGATTCGCCTCTTGAACCGCTGAATCGCTTCCGGCGGAATGCACCGCGGCCGCTACGTTCGCGGCGAACTTCCTCAGGAGGAACGCAGCGGCCGGACCCGCGCTCGCGCGAGCGGCGAGGGCGAACACCCCAGAAAAGTCGAAGCGCGCTTGTATATCGAGTACACTCATCCGAGCGTCCGACGATGCGCCAACGACCTGGCCCCTCACTTCCGCGTCCGCACTGATCATTCCGGCGGCATCGCTCCCCTTGGCGTGAATGATCGCGGTTCGGTCGACTCCGATCTCGATGCTCGCAACGCCACTGAAGGTGACGGTAAAGTCGCCGGCGCTCGCGACGATCGACGCGTTGTAGCTGCCGTCTGCCAAGGGCTCGCCCACCCGCACCCCCGGGATGCACGGGAGGACAGAGGGCAGATCGGCCACGAACCGCCAGGTCTCCTCAGGAGATGCCGGCACATCGACCCGCCGGGTGACCTTCACCTTTGCGACCTTTCGGCAACCAGGTCATAGAGCTCATTGGGCCATGCAGCTCTGATCTCGCCGAAGGTCGTCAACTTGGCAAGACCCAGCGCGGCTGCTCCTTTGAGGAGTTGCCTGCGGTTACGGTCCATATCTTTCTCCTTTGGTCGCGGCGCTCCGGCCTTTAGGCCGCTCGCAAATGTTGCACTTTGTAGGCGGCCAGCCAGAGCAATTCGACAGCCAAAACATAAAGCGGGTTTGGCGCAAAAATTCCGCGTAAAGTGCCGCCCAACCGGCGAAACCCTGCAAAGATGTCGATGCCGCTACAGGTTTCTGCGTGTTAGCCGGTCGATACCGGAACCCGAGCTGACGATCTCAATTTGGCATGAACAGGAGCCCGGCCGCTTCATTGTCGCTACAATATTGCCGATTTTGGCATTCTTGGGCGGAGACGAATTTACGTTTTGCGCTCTCGGCGATCTCGTCTGTTGATGAACGGCGGCGTCCGCGCGAGCCTGAAGCTGACGCGAATTCTTGAGAAGAGCGCTGATCGCTGCGGCAGGCTTGCGTCTCTACCCAGAGGACGACATCGCGGCCTGATTGGCCGCGATATGACTCAATTCGAACGACGCATTTTCTCTCTTCAATAGATCCCGCCAGTTCGGAGGCGGCCTCCCACGTCCGATGGACGAGACGACTCAGGTCGTCGCCGCCAACGTCGCACGAAGCTGCTTCAAGCCTTCCGGCAGCAATACGCGGTGCGGTCCCGCTTGTTTGCCGGCCGGCTTCACCTTCAACGAAACGAATGTCAGATCCTCGCCAGATACCACCTCTGGCAGGCGTCGCTCGAGTTCGCCGATATCGTCGAACGTGAACGTGCGCGCAAAACCGCAACCGCGCGCAATCGCCTCGAAGTCGATGCTGTCAGCCATTGGGAACGGTTGCTTGGCGGTGATTTCGTATTCAAAGTTTTGAAGCACGAAGTGGACGAGATTTCGGGGACGGACATCGGCCTCAGTCGCAAGACTGCCAAGGTTCATGGCCAACGAGCCATCGCCGTCCAAAACCCACACTTTCCGATTCGGGTGTGCCATCGCGAGGCCAAGACCGAGGGAGCACACTTTGCTCATACAAGCAAGGCCAACGAGATCGAGTTCCTCCCGCTTCGAGACCAACGGCCACACGCGGTCTGCAGTCTCATGTGTAACAACGATCTGATCCGTGCGACGTGAACCGAGGCAACGCAGGGTTTGCAGATAATCCATCTGCGCTTGATTAGCGCGGCTTCCGGACGGATTCTCGTCTCTATCGGCGGGTCGACCAGCAATACCTGGCAGTAGCACCGCGGCCGGACCTTGCCTCTGCTCGGCGCGCTCGAGCGCACGACCAATCGCGCTGACCTTCTCTACGCTATCGACTATTTCATAGGGGATGTCCCATGCGCGAAGAGTGGGCTCGGTGAAGCGCCCCCTAATGTCCGGGTCACCGTGCCTCCAGCCTCGATACCCGATTAGAGTCACCAGCGGAAGGTTAAATTGGATCCCTAACCGCGTGGAGTCGAGGGACTCGTGGAAGCCAGAGTTCTGCATCATGAGGACAGGCTTTTTGCCGGCCGTCAGCAGGCCCGCCGCGATCGGAACATTCTCGCCTTCCCGACATGTGTGCACGAGCTCAATCGAAGATTTGCCTGAAGCTATAAGCTCATGGAGGCGCACGGTCCAGTTATCGGCCAGCGAGATCATGTGCGTGACGCCCGCCTGCTCCAGCGCCTCGAGAAAATGCGACGCTTTCGGGGCCTGGGGTTCGTCGTAGAATTCCCCGTCGTAGCCATCGGCGGCTTCTGTTCGTTTCAACTCGGTCCCCTTTCCTTTGTCGCGCTAATGCGTTCCGGCGCTCGCTTCCTATTGAGGTTCGTGAGGCGCGCTGCGAGCAGTATAAAGCGGCTCAAAGCAAAAAACCGCGCAAATCGGCTTGGGAGCGGTGAAAGCCTGCAAAGATTGGGGCGTTTTTGCGGATCTGACCCGAGTCGCCCAAGGCGGAGGGCGCCAACAAGCCTACATGAGCATCGCGGTGCTGCAGCGATGCGGCCGCGATTGGATTATTAAGCTTCGCCTGATCACCTGCTGCTACGGCAAAAGCGTGCCGAGTGCCTGATGCCGCGCCAGCAGGTCCCCTGAACAGCGAAGGCCCGGTCATGAGCCTCGAACACCATCTCCTGCGTCTCGCTCGATAGAGGTGCACAGACAAGATTCGGCTTTGATAGAGCCGCACGTGAGCGAGCTTCAGCAGCACCATCACGACGTTGAGCAGAACGACTTCATTCGAAGTGATGGCCTTCTCGCGGCACAAGCTCAGCGGAATATACGCCGCCGCTGTTGCCTTACCGTGTTGCTTCGCGCAGCGCCTAGCGTAATGGCACACCACTAGATCGTCGAGGAGTTTGAGACGCGCGGCACGGATGTGCCAGGCGGCTGGCACGTCGAATGATAGCTTCTTTCATTTTAGAAGTGCCGTTCAGCTGAACTTTCCAAGTGCCGCAGCACCGTGGTAACGATGCCGGGCTCCCGTGCTCAAGACGAGGAGTTGATAGAGTCAACCGCGCCTTTCAGCGAGTACCGGGACGCCGTGGGGATACCGCGCCTGCTCAGCTAGCGTCGACGAACCAAAGCTAGCAAATCCTCGATCTTCGCGATGGCGCGCTCTGCCGGCTGGCAACGGCGGACCAACCAGGTCACAGCCTGGTTCTGCATGCACTTGCCGGCGCGCAAGCTCGAGCAAGCCTGTGACCTGCTCGCGCGCCGGATTGAGTGCCTTACCCTTCCAGCCTCGTAAGTGAGCAGGAAAGCGTCGCTTCAGCATTTTTGTCAGACGGCTTACTGCTTGCACTTGGGTTCAGAGTCGGTGTCTAATTTGACTCAGAGCGGAATAGTACCGACCTGCGTCAAAGATCGGCGCGAGACTCGTGTCGCCTTAAGGATTTCCGCCTCTTTGCCCTCGGCGATTAGCCCTCGTTACGCGCCCATCTTCTTCCAGAGGAGAGTCTGAGCGGCCAAAAATCAGTTCTTAAGGCGACTTGCAGGGACTAGGCGCAGCACTCCACATGACGCAAAGGTATTGTTAAATGACTACAGTTCTGATCACGGGCGCAAATCGGGGCCTCGGCCTTGGGCTCGCGCGGCAATATGTGACTGAAGGAGCTGAGGTGATTGCCTGCTGCCGCGATCCGGCAAAAGCCGACGCGCTCAAGGAGCTCGCGGCGTCCAGCGGTCGCCTACGGATCATACAGCTTGAGGTGGCCGACGAGGCCTCGATCGCTTCCCTCAAGCACATGCTTGGCGATCAGCCGATTGACATTCTCATCAACAATGCTGGGATCAATGGTACCCCGAAGGCGCAGTCGGCCGACTGCATCGATGCCGAAGGCTGGGTGACTACGGTGCGCGTCAACGCTCTTGCCCCGATGCTCATCGCCCACGCGCTGCGCAACAACTTAAAGTGCGGCTCTGAGAAGAAGCTGGTGGCGATCAGCAGCGTCCTTGGATCCACGAGCATTGATTATGCCGCCAACAGCAGCACCCGCAGCGAGAGATACGCCTACCGGGCTTCGAAGGCTGCGCTCAACAATGGCATGCGTGGGCTCGCGCGCGACTGGGCACGAGACGGCGTGGTTGTGGGCATTTTCGACCCCGGCTGGGTGCGGACCGACATGGGCGGCGAACGCGCCGTAGCGTCCCCGACCTCCATCTCCGCCGAAGAATGTGCGCGGGATCTCATTCGCCGGATCGCCGAGCTCGCGCCGGCGACGAGCGGCATCTTAAAGGACCATCGGGGCGAGACACTCTCTTGGTAACTCCCAATCCGCATCAGCCTGAACGATCCAAAAAGTGCGAGCCGCGGCTGACGGCGACCTTCCGGTATGATATGCATTCGAGCGCGGACACGCGAAACTGCATGAGGACGAGATCGAGATCCTCTCGCGCCAATGCCTCGATCGGCGCATCGCAATTTCGCCTCCTCGCCGAGACGGCCGCCTGGGAGAAACGGCGCAATGACGAACGCACCCGCATCTGATGCATGTTCAGGCTCGAAAGGGTCCGGGGACCGTAGCCAAGTCGGGCCAAGTCGAACGAGTCAAAACCTCCGTGCCGAAGTACCAAGGCACCATATCCTAGTCGATACTCCGGCTCCTGAGCTGCACACGTCGATCAAGTAGACTGAGATATAAGACCATGAGGCCGTTATCCTGCTGCTTTTCACGATCGAAAATGCAGAATTTCAACGCGAGTTCCACCATTTTCGCAGATTTTCTTTGGCTGCTCCATTTTCTTTGCCGAGTATCACCCCTGTCGGGAGCTATTTTCCGTTTCGGAAAAAGCGGGGCGTTGCGAGCGCCCAATACAACGGGAGGAAGAGATGCCAGATACCAACGTACCGAGCGCTGCCCCCCACGGTTCCGGGCCGGCGATGGGCGCCGTTCAGGGCTTGGCTGGTATCTCTCTACAATTCAGGGACGTAAAGCAGGTCACTAAGTGACTATCGCCTGGACAGACTGAAAGGGTTGTACTGCTCGTTCCAGCGCCCATCTGGCAATAGGTTGATGCTGCTTTGAAATCTCGAACGGCAACCGCGGCTCGATATTCAAATCGGAGCCGCGATTTAGGCCGGCGTCGGTGCTGATTTTCTTGGGGGTACGCATGAAGGGCAAACGCATAAAGCTTACGCGAGGAGCCGCGCTTGTATTCGGCTTGGTGATCGCGGTGTACGGCACGTTGTTGCTCTATCCGCTCCTGCGAGTCTTCGAGGATAGCTTCCGCGAATTCATCCCGGGCCGTGTAGGCGCCGACACGAACGCGCCGTTTACGCTCACCAACTACACGGACCTCCTGCACAAGGCATACCTGTTATATTTTTGGGACACGTTCCGGATCGGCTTCGTTGCTGCTTTCCTGGGAGTGATCCTCGCGTTCCCGATTGCCCATTTTGTAGCCCGCCGGCGCTCGGATTGGCTTCGAAGAACGACCATCGGATTCCTCATCGCGCTCATGTTCTTGAGCGTGCTGGTGCGCGTGTACGCCATCGAGCTCTCGTTCGGGCCGACGGGATTCGCACGCGACATAGCGCCGCTATTCGGCCAGCAGATCGGGAGCCGTTTCTACATTGAGTTCATGATCGTGCTCGGGCTGCTCCACTACGCGGTGCCCATGTCCGCCCTCGTGCTCATCGGCACGATCCAGAACGTTAATCCGCGGCTCATTGAGGCGGCCCAGGCGCTCGGCGCCGCCCGCTGGAAGTCCCACCTGGCGGTCACGCTGCCGCTGAGCGCGCGAGGCCTTCTCTCTGCGTTCCTGCTCTCCTTCACGCTGTCAATTAGCGCCTTCGTTGTTCCCATGGTCCTGGGGCGCGGCAAGATCACCTTCGTCTCCAACCTGATCTACAACCGCTTCAGTGAACTGGCCAATTTCCCCAGCGGATCAGCGGTCGCGATCGTAATGCTGGTTATCTCCCTGCTGGCGATCTACGCGGTCTCCCTGCTGGCCAGCAGCCGCTGGGAGGGTGCCGTCCGATGAAGCGCTCCGCCGACAATGTGTTGGGCGTTATGGTGCTGTGCCTGTCCATTGCCACCATCGCGTTCCTCCTTACGCCGCTGCTCATCGCTACCGTCATGTCCTTCGATGCGCGGCAGTTCCTCGGGCGGTTTCCGCCACCCGGCCTGTCGCTGCAATGGTACGTGGGCTTCTTCTCGGACGATTATTACCTCAAAGGCCTTCAGGTCAGCCTGATGCTGGCGCTGACTGCGACCACGCTTTCGACCTTGGTCGGCGTCGCAGCGGCGTTCATGCTCGACCGCTATGACTTTCCTGGGAAGGGGCCTCTCTCCGCCTTCTTTCTGTCGCCCCTTGTCGTTCCCCACGTCATCATCGGCTTCTCGCTTCTGCTCTTCTTTTCCACGATCGGCGTGTTCGGGCCGGTCCCACTCGTGGCTGGCCATCTGATCATCACGGTGCCCTATGTGATCCGAACGACTCTCGCGAGCTTGGTGGGAATCCGGAAATCGCTCACCGAGGCCGCTCTAAGCCTTGGCGCCACGGAGCGACGCGCCTTTTGGAAGGTGACGGTGCCTCTGTCAAAGACCGGCATCGCCGCAGGCGCCGTTTTCGCTTTCGCCTATTCAATGGATGATGTCTCGGTCTCCCTATTCCTGACGGGCCCGAATTTCTACACGCTGCCGGTGGCCATGACGAACATGATGCTCTCAGAATTTGACCTGCGCATCGCCGCGGCGGCCGTTTGCCTCATGGTTCTGACCATCGTGCTGATTTGGGTCATGGAGTGCACCGTGGGCCTGGACAAAGTGATCGGACAAGGCGTTTATCACAAGTAGGATCTCATGACTGTATTGGAGCTCAGCACCGTCTCAAAGCGCTACGGCGAAGAGTTGGCCGTGGACAACGTCTCGTTTCAAGTCGAGCAGGGGCGCATCGTCTCCCTTCTCGGGCCGAGCGGCTGCGGTAAAACCACGACGCTGCGCCTCGTCGCCGGCTTTGAAGTACCGGATGGCGGAGAAATCCGCATTCGCGGCCAGAGCGTGAGCGCGAAGCGCCCCTACGAGCGCAATGTGGGACTGGTCTTCCAGGATTACGCGCTTTTCCCTCACATGAACGTGGAGGCAAACATTGCCTTTGGCCTGCGCGAGCGCGGCATCCCCGCCTCTAAGTTCCCGGAGCGAATCCGCTCCGTGCTCGATCTTGTAAAGTTGCCCGGTTACGAAAAGCGCAGCCCACATCAGCTGAGTGGTGGGCAGCAGCAACGCGTGGCGCTGGCTCGCGCGCTTGTGACCGAGCCTTCTCTTCTCCTTCTGGACGAGCCGCTCTCGAATTTGGACGCTAAGCTGCGAGATACACTGCGAGTGGAACTGAGGCAGATCCTGACCACGGCGGGGATCACCACCATCATCGTGACGCACGATCAGTCCGAGGCCATGAGCCTCGCCGACCACATCATCGTCATGAGCAAGGGCCGGATCATGCAACGGGGCTCGGCCGAGGAGATCTATAGCGCGCCCGCCAACAAATTCGTTGCGGATTTCGTCGGGCAGTCGAATTGGTTTACGGGGCGGCTCGATGGCGGCCGGTTCGTAACCGAGGACGGACTGTCCCTCTTGATCGCGAAGGCCCCCAATGGTGCCGTGGAGCTTGGGATCCGGCCGGAGCGCATCGCCGTGCGGACCAAGGGCGCCACCGCCGCGATCGGCATGAACGCGCTCGAGGGGCTCATCGAGAAGACGGAATACCTTGGCTCGACTATCCACCACTGGGTTCGCCTGGCCAATGGCCGTAGAATCCACGCCGTCGTGCAAAACAACGGCCAGTGCTTCGCGCGGGACGGCGAAAGCGTCCGCGTGGAAATTCGTCCGGAGGATTGCCTCGTGTTAGCCCCGGAGGCCTGAAGAAGAAGCGGGCGGCCCCCGTCATTCCAAGGACTGCCCTTGCGGAAGGTGCGACGCGTTAAAGCGTGATGATAGTTTCGATAGCTTGCATTTCGAATTAGCTGGCACATTCCTCGGCGCAAAATAAAAAGTCTCCTCGATAAAGACCAGCCTTTAGGGCCATTTTGGCGCCGGCAGAGCGAGTCGACGATCGCTCGGTGTTGGAGTTCGTCCATGCCAAGAAGCTAGCTCAGCAACGAGCCAGCGCAAGGTAAAACCGATCGGCCTTGATCCGTTGCGACAGCCAGAGTGCGAGTTCTCTCGAAATCGCCTTCGCTTGTGACCGCCCATCTGCGCCCGCAGCAACGCTGCCGGTCTAATCGACCCGCTGCGTCCAGCCAGTTGCCGTGCCGATCGCGCCACCAGACCCCGTCCATGCCGTCTCCTTCCGAGCGAGCGTGGGGAATCAGAAACAAGCTGATTTGAGAATCTTGAGGGTTCTGTGAGGTCGCGGGGCAGGCGCGAGCCGCGCGCTCTGTCCTCACGAGCCGCTGCCACGCCCGAGCAACGGGCGAGCTTCAAGGCTGATGTTCGTCGACGATCGCCAGGCGCAAACTCGTGCACAACTTGCGCGATATGGCACGGATGCTGCTAATTGGGGAAAGTAGGTTGTTGAGCGTATGTGCTGTCAATGGGTTAGCCGTGGCGGAAAAGTCACTCGTGACAGCCCTGGCGTGAGAAGCCCGACAACGGCCTTCAACGGGTGCGACGGCGTTGCGGGAAGTCGCCCCGGCATCGTCCCTTGGTGTGTATAAGAGACAGTCTCAAATCGATTCAACCCAAACTTATCCCGGTCTAGATTTTCGGCGTGATATCTTGCTCGAACTTCTTCACCCAGTTGTCCAATTGCGTGGACATATGGCCCCAGTCCGGCAAATAGGCGAACTTGTCGAACTCTTGCGGCGCAAATTGGATGGCGGCTGCGTTTGGGTTCGGCTTGACCTTCTGGTTGGTCGGAACGATGTCGACGTACTGGCTGAACAACTCGGAGTTCTCCTTGCTCACGCTGAAATTGGCGTACTCCATCGCGGCCTTCTTATTCTTCGAGTTCGCCATGACCACCCAGCCCTCGACATAAAGGGACACCTTCAGCGACGGGTCCGACTTTGTCAGCGCCTTCATAGGCACCTTTTTGGCAAGGGCGGAGTTGGTGCTGTTCGACGCATAGATGATGCTGGTCTCGCCCGTCGAGATCGAGTTCGTGCCCTCGACAAGCCCCTTATAGACACGACCGATATTGCCAGATTTGGCCAACTCATCGAGGAACTTCCAGCCCGGATCAATATCGAACTCGTTCCCGCCGCGCGCTTGCGCCAACGCCACGAGGGGCGCACATGTATAGTTAGTCGGGACGGGCCAGCAGATCTGCCCCTTCAGCTTGGGATTCAGCAGATCCTCGATGGTCTTGATCTGAATAGGACAACGATCGGTGCGCACGGCGAAGAAACTTCCGTCCACGTTGCGCGGGATGCACTTGATGTTCCCGTTGTCATCCTTGGTTAGGAATCGCTCCGGCACATCCGCCAAATTTGGCACGTCGGCCAAGGTGACTGTTTCTGCCCATCCCTCCTTGATCATGGCCTTAAACACCGGGGACCAGTTCATGACCAAGTCGTAGGGCGAGTTGGGCCACGTCGCCTTGATCTTGCCGAGGAGGGCAGCGCCTCCGCCAACGGTCAACTCCCAGGTGATGTCAGTCTTATCCCACTTTTCCGCCATCTTCTTCGAGGCATCGATGTACGGCGGTCCACTTTCACGCACTATGAGCCGTTCCTTCGCATGGGCCTCAGGGACCAAGGTCAAGGATGTGGCGGTAACACCTAGCGCGGCTGCTCCTTGGAGGAATTCTCTGCGTTTGAGCTCCATACCTGTCTCCTCTCCTTTCGGCGCACACTCTTGAGGCGCTCGTGTTTTGTAAGGCTAGGCCACCTTGAGCACCCTAGCGGACTTTCAATATATAGGTGGGTCGACGCGCAAAGACCGCAAAACTCAGCTTAGATCGGTGAAACCCTGCAAGAATGAGGCGTTTAGGCGTTTCAACCCGGGCCTGCTCCGCGTCGAGTCGGCCAGGGCAGGTGGCAACGATCAGCCGGATACAGGTGAGTTGGTTGAATCCAGCACCGTGGTCCCTGCCGCTTGCCAAAATCGAAGTCGATAGTGGAAAGCTAGTACAAGGTGCGGCGAATCGTAGCCAAAGTGAACCAGCCGAACTCGATACTCGCAGATGCGAAGCGAGCAGCCAGCCCACGGCTCCAGAGCGATAGTTCAGACCGGCTCAGGGTTACCATGCGCCGCAGCAAGTGCCGGTATCGTCAGTTCCAGCATCGCAACCGGTTGCGGTAGCTAGAAAAGCGCACGCTTATTCCCGGCCCGGACCGCCAGCAGATGACGTAGAGAATGGTTAGCCAGCGCACCATAGCAAATCTCGGAGCGCGGCGATCGTCGGCTCGATCTGGTTGCGGAGGCCCTGTCACAACTTCGCTAGCAGGATGAGGATCTATAAGTCGCTGATCAGCGGTTGCGTTGTGACGAGTTCGTCGAAGGGGGCGATGAACGTGAACACATCCCCATGATGCGCGGGCGGATCAGCGGCAGCATTACTTTCCTGAAGGTCTGTACGAACTCAGCCCACATGCTCTTCGCCTCCTCCAACAGTCGATCGAAATTCGAATAAAGTTGAGTAGTGACGACGCGAAGCGGTTGCGCGGTTGAAAGTACAATTCATCGGCATCCCAGGCTAAGCGATTTGGCTCATGTTCAACAGGCGGATGCGGCCCGAATGTTGAACGTGCGTGAATAGACATGAGTCGTTCTCACTTGCGCGTATAGATGTGGAGATGCTTGATTTCACTCTGCATCTGCGCGCAACTTTTTGTCGTCTAGAACTCCTAACGGATCTTCGATCATGGGCGGGCGAGTAGACGATGCAGCACGCAATTCCGATGATCGCTGCTTGCTGCCGGATATCTGGTGCAGCTTTCGACCTTCAAAACCGCCAGCAGACCAACGCGTTCGCCGCGGCAGATCAATGTGATTGAGGCGAACGTTCGGAATAGTCACCGCCTGCCGAACGCCAGAAAAGGAGAAGTCTCTGCCTAGAGAACGGCTCCGGGGTTGAGAAGTGCTTCCGGATCGAGCGCCTTCTTGATGCTGCGCATAAGCTCGAGTTCGACCGGGTTCTTGACGCGCGGCAGCAGGTCGCGCTTCACGCGGCCTATGCCGTGCTCGGCCGAAATCGAACCGTGTAGTTCGGCTACGATGGCATGGACCGCCTCATTCATCTCGGCCCAGCTGGCGAAATACGTCGCCTTGTAAGCGCCGACCGGCTGACTTACGTTGAAATGGATGTTGCCGTCGCCCAGATGGCCGAAGGGCACCTGACGGCAGCCCGGCACGATCGCCTCCACAGCCGCGATGGCGCGCTTGAGGAATTCAGGTACGGCGTAGAGCGGCACTGCGACGTCTTGCTTGGTCGAGGCGCCCTCATAGGTCTGCACCTCTGCCATCATCTCGCGCAGCTTCCAGAAATCGGCGCGCTGGGTCAGCGAGCGAGCGAACGCGGCGTTGGTGACGATGCCGTTCTCCAGTGCGCCGTCGAGGAAGGCCTCGATAGACTCGTCGAGCCCGGTGGCGGACTGGGCGGAGACCTCCAGCAGCACATACCAGGGCGACGACTCACATAACGGATCGCGGGTGCCGGATGCGTGGCGCAAGACGAACTCGAGGCCGATGCGCGGCATCAGTTCGAAGGTGGTCACCGTGCCGCCGGAACAGACCTTGGCCGCGTTCAGCAGTTGGAGCGCCGCCTCCGGACTCGGCACTGCGAGAAAGGTCGTGGCGCGAGCCGCCGGCCGCGGGAAGAGCTTCAACACGGCCGCCGTGATGATGCCGAGCGTGCCCTCGGCCGATGAAGAGGTGTTTCAGGTCGTATCCGGTGTTGTCCTTCCGCAGCTGGCGCAGGCCGTTCCAGACACGACCATCCGGGAGAACCACCTCCAGGCCCATGCAGAGCTCGCGGGCATTGCCATAGGCGAGCACGGCGGTGCCGCCGGCATTGGTCGAGAGATTGCCGCCGATTGTGCAGGACCCTTCCGAGGCGAGCGAGAGCGGGAAGAGGCGCGCGGCCGCCTCGGTGGTATCCCGTGCGCGCTTCAGCGTGTGCCTCGACGACCATGGTGTGTCAGGTGCGGACCTTGTCGAACCGCTGCAACGAGACGATGATCTCCCTTCCCTCGGCAATCGGGATCTGGCCGCCGACAAGGCACCAGCGCCGTGCGCGTCTCGGCCGCGAGCTTCACGAGCTCCGCTAGCTCCGCTGTCGAACCGGGGCGCACAATGCCTTGAGCCTTACCGCGGAAGAGATCGCGCCATTCCTTGAGGTACGGCACGATGGCATCGGCATCGGTAATGACGTTTTTCGCGCCGACGATGCTGGCCATGCGATCAAGGATTGCGCTCATTGCAGTTTAGCCTGCCTTCTCTTAAGACACTACTGACAAGGTTCTCAGCCTCTGGAAACCCCGAACTCGCGCGGTTTCGCAATTGTTTCCGCAGTGCTTCGCTGTGCGCGCCCGGAGTGACGACCTTCAGGCGATTCGACAGTTATATCTCCAGCTGAAGAGATGGTACGATCAATACTGCGCGAATGGGTCGACGACATTTGCCATGGGCTGCCCGCACCTCTGACGCTGAATGTTCGCGGCCACGTGGCGCGCACAAGTCCGCGGATTGGGATCACCGGCGACGTGCGGCGTTACCACAATTTTGGGATGTCCCCAGAAGCGGTGGCTCGGATCGAGTGGCTCCTCAAGGAACACATCGAGCATCGCCCCGGCCAAGTGATCCGAATTCAGAGCTGTCAGCAGATCCTCTTCGATTAGATGAGCTCCGCGCCCAACATTAATCAGGTACGCGCCTAAAGGCAGCATTTTCAGTGTGGCCGCATTAAGAATACCTCTGGTCGCTTGCGTCAGCGGTAGCGCGCAAATGAGGTAATGGCTGTCCTTCAAGAACGGAGCAAGATCTGCATCGCCGCTGAAAGTACGAGCTTGCGGGATCGATTTGGGGGAACGACTCCAGCCTGACACCTTAAAGCCAAGTGCGGCAAGTTTTCTGGCGATGTCACTTCCAATCTGGCCAAGGCCCATCACGCCAACCTGAGTATTTGCAGTATCAGCAAGAGCAAGCCGCCTCCAAACACGCTCCTTCTGCGCTTGAAGATACGTTGGCATTTTCCTATGAAAGTGCAGTACGCTGTAGACAGCATATTCACTCATCTGAGCCGTCAACTCTTCGTCCACTATTCGACAAACAGGAACATTCTCGGGGAGAAGCGGGTCCGCAAATATATGGTCCACGCCGGCACCGCCTGAAAACAATGCCTTCAGATTTGGATATCGCCTTAGTTCGCTTGGTTCGGGCTTCCAAACCAATGCATATTCGATCTCCTCCGCCGCACCGACCTCCGGCCAAACGCGCAGTTCGACCGCGGCGCCGTATTCGCTTAGATAGCGGCCCCAAAGAAGCGGATCGGATGAGCTCTTGAATAATAATGCCATTCGAATGACCTTGATCGCCGGTGAGAACAACGGGGTGCGCTGGCTGCGCTCTGTTCGCTGTGACGGTAGTTCGTCAGAAGAAATCGGCGAATCGCCTAGCTGTGCGCAATGTAATGTTAGAATTTTACTAACGTCGCCATCGTGCGTTTTCCGAAGGTGGCGAGAAGGATTTCTGCGCTCGGTTTATATGTCATAAGGGCCCCAGCTGCGCTGTTTGACCGACCTCCTTGCCGAACGACATACTTGGCGGCGAATGGCAACGCGAAGGCCGTCCGCGAGCTTTCATTGCAAGTCGGATTCTGCAGCCTCTCCGCCCTGTCCCAGCGCTACATGCAGACATTGTTGGATGAGATGAAGCCGGTCCGGAATATAGTCGTATAGCTCTGCTCCGCTCGAAACGAGCGGATCGGATCACGGTGCTGGCAAGACGGCAGCGGGGTGCGCCTATTGCCAAGGAAGAATTCACTTGAGATCTTCGACCGCCGAACCGCAAAATAAAAGCCAAGTCCATGGATCGCGGATGGTGGTTCGCATTAATGCACGCAATTGAAGGATCTTCATGCCCGTTTTCGGCGGACACAGTGCAAATATCGGAGAAAATCGCTTTGACAAAGCTATAATGGTGAACATGACCTCGCAAATCCCATACTCCCGGGATTGTCCATTTCGAGCGCGGCATTGGGGTCACACCGCCAAAGCCCATGGCCTATCCGACGTTGAATTTGGAACTTTTCGACAGCCCGATTATCTCGGATGCACGAATAGCGTGGCAACGGATACATTCGATGGCAGAGCGGGTGCGGGCAGCGGCAATTGCAGACTTAAATGAAGGTTCAAGCTCAATGGGCACACGCAGCAATAGCTTTCTATCGGATGCCGAGCGCGACGCAGTCATTGAGCTGCGTCACGCCATGCATCGCGAGCCAGAACTCTCCAACGCAGAATGGAAGACACAGGAGAGGATTGGCGGCATACTACAGCGCTTCGGCCTTAATGGTGCGAAGGCGTTCCACAACACTGGTCTCTATGTCGACATCGAAGGCACCGCTTCCGGTCCAAAACGATCGATTGCAGTGCGCGGCGACATTGACGCGCTGCCGATTCAGGAGGCCCGCGAGGACCTCTCTTATCGCTCCCAGGTGGACGGCGTCATGCATGCGTGTGGTCACGATGTGCACGCATCGATCGCGCTCGGCACTGCGCTCGCCTTCCACCGAATGCGCGACAATTTCGCGGGCAAAGTGCGCGTAATCTTCCAACCGGCCGAGGAGGCGGAGCCGCTGGGCGGGCGTACGGTGAAAGACGAGAAGCTGCTGGACGGCTTTGACGGGGCGGTTGGCTTCCATGTTAGTCCCGACATTCCCGCCGGCATGTTCGACGCGTGCGAGGGCTCGATTACCAAGTCGGCAGATCAGTTCAGGCTCACTATCACGGGTAAGATGGCGCATGGCGCGTCGCCGCATAACGGCGTCGACGCAATCGCGATTGCCGCGGCGTTTGTTAACGAGGTGCAAAAGGTGGTCTCGCGCGAGATGCCGGTCGATGACGGCGCGGTCGTCACCATCGGCACCATCCATGGGGGCACAGCGACCAACATCATCTGCCCTTCGGTCGTCATGGAGGGGACGATCAGGACCCGCAGTCCAGAACGTCGAGCGCTGCTGTCCCAGCGCGTATGCGAGGTAGCCGGAGGTGTGGCCGCAATGCATCGTGGCCACGCCGAATGCATCATCCGAGCAGGCGAGCCCCCGGTCGTCAACGACGGAGAAATGGTGAAGCGCTTCCGGCAAGTCGTTCATGACACGATCGGCCGCGAATCTTTTACCGCGAAAAGGCGAGCAGCAGGTAGTGACGACTTCGGCTTCTACGCGGCATGCGTGCCGTCGATCTATTTCTGGTTCGGTACTCGTACGGCCGGCAATGAATCATTCGTGCATACGCCGACGTTCGGAGCTTCTGATGATCTCCTCATTCCCACAGCGGAACTCACAATAGCATACGTCCTCGATCTACTGAATCCCTGAATAAGATGGAGAGGCTTGAAGGCATCGGCGCAAAGACCCGCCGGTGCTCTTCATGCCGGTCAGCGACCTGCTCCTACTCATGCCGTGACGTGTTAAATAACTCGCAGGATAACCAGCAGCTGGACTTCGGAGAAGCGTTGACAGGCTTTGGTATCCAACTATGCCTATCGTCTTCGCTCGACCAGGAAGCACAATGCTGGGCTTGGTCACGCACCTGACCGCGAAGGCGAGTGGCAGCTTAGAATCTTGCCAGCTTCAAGGGCGTTTGCAGGTGGACGGCTATATCGCCTACCAACACGCGCCGACAGCGGCGCAATGAACTCGCGCTCTGCAGAACTACGTACGACACACCTTCCATGGCGCCGGCCCGCTTCGGTCCGAACACGCGTGAGTCTCTCAGGCGCATCAAACGCATATGCCTTCGAGATTTGGCTGAGCGCCAAGCAGGATCTCGAGAAATATAGAGGACAAAAGCTCTGTGGCCGTTGGTGCAGCCCGATTCAACTCACGTCCGAAAATTCTCTCGTGTCAACCACATCCTGCGAATGTAGACGATCTTGCTGCCCGTCCTGTGGACGCCATAGTCATCCTGCAAAGGTCCGTGATGTCGTAGATGGGGAGCCGCGTCATTCGACGGATAGGCGCGGCAACCATTGGGAAGGCCGCACATTCGAAAAGGATTGCCGAGATTTCTGGATGCGCGATTCGCAGTCTTGTTACGCAAGCGGCGACATCTGCTTCGATTGCGGCAACATCGATGGGCGGAGCAGGACGCTTCAGTTCATCACGCCAGAACTTGCCACCTTCGATACCCCCTACTACGACCCTCGCCCGGTCAGCGGGATCTTCCAGCCCGAACAAATCTTCGGCAAAATGCGTCGTGTCGTATGTCAGGACGGCGATCTTAGCTTTGGGCGGCAGCTGACGAACCAACAACGGCAGTAGAAGTAAGCTAGACATCGCCACGGGAACTTCCACCGAAGCTGACACCGCGCGTTGATGGCGAATAGAGAACCCACAGGTGGAACTTATCGCGACAGCGCCTCGCTCGACCAGCCGCCGCGCGGCTGCAATGAAAGCCGGCTCAAGCGCCGGATCGCCGCGAACGACGTTCTCCACCCAAGCGCCCGCGACGGTTTCCGAAATAATCGGGAAGTCGAAGGTCTCCGGATTCAACATCGAGCCGGGTGGGGGCTTTGGCGGCGCGACACCCGACGGCACGCCGCGTTCGAGATGGAGAATTCCAAGTGTATATGGGGTCTGCAAGGTCATATCGACGACTATAGCATAGATCGAGGCTGGTTTTCTTCGAAACTTGCGCTTCATTCGCCGAAGTCGAGCGGAGCGATCGCTAGCGCGACGGATTACTACGTATTGGCATGGGCAGTCTCATGACATCCATTTTGTTTCCCGAGCTCGGCGGTTTCTGGTTTCTGGGCCGGTGATGGTGAAACCCCTGCTCACAACAGCAGCTGCCCCTTCCCTCCCGAGCGGATCAAGCAGCGCGGAAGCTGTCGTCCTCGCCGTCATTTAGCGAAATCCGCACAGCGACCCATGCGCCGTTCCGCGGCCGCCGCGTGTCCGAGGTGCGCCGTGAATGATGGCTTCGTGACCAGTTCCTGAGATGCACGACGGTCGAGTCGCGCATCGCCGATACTGCCGACTGCGCCGCTCAAGGCACGTGTGGTCGCTCAAGGACGCGGCCGACCGATCGTGTTCTTGGGCCTCGGCCGCGCCCCAGAAGCAGGTGAGCCATACTGCCGAGACCGAAACCAACTCCGGTTTAACGACTTAGACAATTCTTCGCGGTCGACTGATGTAGCGAATCGCGCGCTCGCGTCTAACAAAAAAGATATTCGAACGCGAGGACAGCCAGTCGGCATTGCCATAGCTCGCCGCGTGCGCCGCCCGGATCGACCAGGGTCACGCGATGGCGGTCACACAACGCCTCGATGGCGCCGATCACACCGATTGTGCGGGCTCCGATGATGGCGACATGGCGCTACTTTCGGTCATCGCTTAGACCTTAGCCGGAACAAAATCCTTTCCGACCGACATCGCGCGCGGGTCGAGGAGGCAATGCAGGATCGACGGCTTTTCTGATGCGAGCGCCCGCTCGAAGGCGGGAGCAAAATCTTCTGTGCGCTCGACTCGCTCGCCATGGCCGCCAAAGGCCTTGGCATGAAGTGCGAAGTGCAGCAGCGTTCCGACCACACGGCCCGGATATTCGCGCTCTTGATGCAAGCGAATGGTGCCGTATTGGCTGTTGTCAATAACGACAACGATGAGTGCCGCGCCATATTGCGCGGCTGTGGCGAATTCCTGGCCGTTCATTAGGAAACAGCCGTCGCCGGCAAAGCCACGACGACGCGGTCAGGATATTGCCGCTTGGCCATCACGGCGGCGGGCACACCATAGCCCATCGAGCCCGAGGTCGGTGCGAGCTGGGTCGCAAAGGCGTGGAAGCGATGATGACGATGCAGCCAGCCGGCATAATTGCCGGCACCATTGCAGACGATGGCATCCTTCGGCAGCCGATCGCGCAGCCAGACGACGACCTCGCCATATTGGAAATCGCCCGGCAGTTCGCGCGGCTTGCCGGTCCATCGCAGATAGTCGGCATACGCCTTGGCCGCTTCGCCCTTCCAGGCGGGCGCCGCGGACGGCTTCAACGTCGCAACCGCTTTTGCGAAGGCAACAGGGCTCGCCTGGATCGCAAGGGCTGGCTGGTAGACGCGACCAAGCTCATTGGCGCCAGGATGCACATGAACCAGCAGCTGCGTCGGCGAGGGAATTTCGAGGAGGGGGTAGCACGACGACGGCATTTCCGACAGCCGGCCGCCGATCAGAAGGATCAGATCGGCGCCGGTGATGCGCGCCTTCAGGCGCGGATCGGGGCCGATGCCGAGGTCGCCGGCATAGTTCGAATGATCGGCGTCAAAAAGCGAGGCGCGGCGGAACGAGGTCGCAACTGGCAGATCGAAGCGATCGGCGAATTGCGCGATGTTCTTGCTTGCCGCTTCGTCCCAGCCCGAACCGCCGAGCAGGACGATCGGCGCCTTCGCGCTCGCAAGCATTGCGCTGAGACGGTCGATGTCAGCAGGCGCGGACCAGGTGATCGCGGGCTCCACGCGCGGGGCATCGCTCACCGCGGCCATCTCGGCCAACTGTTCTCAGGCAGCGAGACCACCACCGGGCCGCGGCGGCCTTGCAGCGCGACGCGGAAGGCGCGGGCGACCAGTTCGGGAACGCGGTCGGGCCGGTCGATCTCGACCACCCATTTCGCCATGCTGCCGAACACGGCCTTGTAGTCGAGTTCCTGGAAGGCCTCGCGCCCGCGCATACCGGTGTCGACTTGGCCGATGAACAGGATCATCGGGGTGGAATCCTGCATAGCAATATGTACACCATGGCTGGCATTGGTCGCGCCGGCACCGCGGGTGACAAACCAGATACCCGGCTTTCCCCTGAGCTTGCCATAGGCTTCCGCCATCATCGCTGCACCTCCTTCGGCGCGGCAGATCATGACGTCGATGGGGCTGCCATGCATGGCGTCGAGCGCGGCGAGATAGCTCTCGCCGGGAACGCAGCTCACTCGCTCCACGCCCTGCGCCACCAGTTGATCGATCAGGATTTGGCCGCCGGTGCGCAGATCGCTTTTGTCTCCGTTCGATTGATTCATGTCAGCCCCCTCCAGGCGTTTGGCGATATGACCGAAGCGGCGTAGGACAGGCGAGACCACGGCACAGGCCGAAATGCATCGATGCCTAGCGTCCGGAGATCGGAATTATCTCGATGCGATAGTTGGGATCGGCGAGATTGGCCCTTCGCAGGCGCGTCAGTGCGTGTGCACGACTTAGGTGTGGTAGACGGCGTTCATCGCGTCGAAATCGCTCATCGACTTGTTGGCACTGCGACACAGCTAGATTTACGCGTTTACGTCTAAGGCGTGGAGCCGAGATTCTACAAAATTCCAACGAGGATAGCCCAGATTTAACCTGAGCGAATTGTTCGAAAAGGATTCGACATGGGTCCAGGAGACGCTGTGCCTGCGGGGCTCAGGCCGTCGTCGACAAGCCATTGCATTTTCGCTTTCATTGTAGCGCTGGTGCTGTGTTGCTGACATACGATTCACAAATCGGCGTGAACCCGTGAGCGTACCCGATGAGAAATATCGAGCGAATTTCGATCGGGGTCGCCGCAAGCGGCAGAGAGTGGTCTGGAGAGGCCAGATCCTGTTGCTAGCCGCAATGGATTGACGGCGGAAGGGCTTGCAGCAGCAGTCGGCAAGAACCTGCTTATCTTGCGCCGCTGGTCGGCGATATATCCTATACGTGCATTACTTTGCCAGGTAAGCGCCGATGAATGTCTGATTTGAGTCGAGAACGGGCCGGTACGCTCCCTCAGCAGCGGAAGCCACTCGATCACAATTGGCACCCTCGAGAGAATTGACAATTTCCGTTAAGTTGCTCGTACATATACGCACTCACCGACCACTTTTGTAGGAAAGCACTTTAACCGCGCCGGGGTCACACCTCCGACGTTTAAACCGGTGTCGATCCTGAATTCCCAACGATGCCAAGGGCACCGAACGACATGAACATCTTCATCGAGGTTATATTCGAACGGACGCGATGGACGCATCGTATAGGTCGCCCCGCCACCTGCGCAGATTTCTGCCGCCATGTGAGGGCATCGGTTGCGAACTGCGAAAACCCCCTTGTCCGTTAGAACAACCCCAATTGAGACGCGAGAAGCTGTCGTGACAATATTGAAGTGGTTTCGCTTAAGGTCGGCTATTCGTGCGACAAATAGCCAGTCGGCATCCAACCTTTCGAAATCATGTTCTGACTCGATATCGTTCATGTTGCATGCCTCTACAAGCGATTAAACGTTTCCTCAGCATTGAGCTGGGCTACGCGCTGACGGACTTCCCGCGGCAACGCCTCGAGCAGTTCCAAGGGATCCATCGCTTGAAACGGATAATTCGAGCCATAAAGAAGCATTGTCTCCGGGATAGATCCAAAGACACTCTCAATCATATTGGTGGGCGTTATATTTGAGTCAACAATAATACGGATATTCCTCTCCATGTAGCGCGATGGGAGTTCGATAACCCACGGGATATCAATACGATTGCTGCGCCATTCCGTATTGGTACGCCAAATCGAAGGGCCTACCCATTCTACGCCAACGCCAGAAAAAATTACTTTGAGCGTTGGAAGCTCTGCAAATACCCCATCGAATATCATGCTCGCGATATTTATCGCTGCAACCTGCCAGATCAACGATTCGTATTCACCCGGAAATCTCGGCCCGACTCCTGCCAACCAAGGAGTGCCTGGTACGCTTCCCTCAAACCCACTCGGATGGACAATAATTGGGAAGTTATTGTCAGCCGCCGCTTTCAAAATTGGTCGATAGTGGCTTTGTCCCAGATTGCTGAAAATCAAAGGCATTGCTAGCGCAACAACCCTGCTGTCGCCCGCGTACGATCTAATTTCTGCGACTGCCTCATCCGGTTCGTGGGGCGATACGGCAAGCGCCAAACGGTCGTTGACGGATTGCTTCAAATGAACATCGATGAAATACCTGTTCAGTGCCGCGGCATAAGTCGAGCACAGTTTAGTATCACACCAACCAGCACACGGCATGAATTGATGTGGGACGACTATCGAGCACTTCACGGCCTTGGAAACTTCATTTGCGTTACCTGCGAGCGGCGAGCTTGGCGAATGAGGGCCACCTGGGTGTATTGTTACTGCAGGCAACACAAATGATATTCGCTTGAGGCGGTGCTCCCATGCTTTTGAAAAAAATGGATACAACTCGGAAATCGTGGACGGGCCCGCGTGACGCTCGCAGTCGACAAACGATAATTCCATTCAGTCTACCCCGCTTTCGATCGATGATCCTTCTCAAGCTAGTAGCCGCGCTCCAAACGTCGCGACTGCGTTTTGCCACGCAACGCACTCTATTAGTTGTGATGGCAACTTGTTGCCGAGGATAAACTTTGGGTTATCCGTATCCCAATGTGGGTAATCGGAGCTAAACAGCAGCGTCTTGTCTGCGGAGATCGCGTCCAATAACGGAAATACGGCAGTTCGTTCGAACGGGTCATCGAATGGTTGCGTCGCGAATCGAAACTGCTCGATAACGTAATGGCTCGGCGGAAGTGGGATGCGTTCTCTCGCGCCCCCGCTCTGTTTCCAGGTTGCGTCCATCCGCCACATCAAGCCAGCCGCCCAACTGAACCCAAACTCCAAGAAGACAATTTTTAGCTTAGGGAACTTGGTTGCCATGCCGCTTAAAATAAAAGACGCAGCCGCCGCCTGTCCTGCCTGCACCAGGATCGAATGCCGCTCTGCGTAGGAGCGCACGATGCCTCCGGCATGTCCTGTTGAGTGCCATAGACTCCCCTCCATTCCCGTTGGATGAAGACAAATGGGCAGCCCGTGATCCACAGCCGATTCGTACAAGTTGGCCATCGCCGAGGCGCCAAGGCTCACTTCCGCTAGTGGCAGGTTAATACCAACAACACCTGGATGAGCCGCGAGACGCTCAATTTCGCGCACCGCATCAAGCGGGTTGTGAGGCGAGACGGAAATCAACACTTTGAATCGCGGATCTCGTCCATACCAACGCTCAAGGATGATGTCGTTCAAAGCACTTAGAAACTGCGACGTTGCAAAATCATCAGCCCAAGGAATGACTGTGGTAGCTTGCAACGGATGCAGAAGCACAGCTGACAAACCGTTGGCCTCCACGTGTTGAGTGATGGCAAAGTCTGGACTTGAGCCAGGGAGCTCGGTCTCGGACGGCGCGGCATCGAGTCTCAACGGATTTGTCGGATAGTGGCTACGGTTGGCATCACGTCCGGAATCGTAGTTTTGCCTAAGCAATGAAGGCATTACCTCATGGACCGCGCGCCTTCCGGCGATCGTCATTGCGTCGATGATATCCGTAAAGGGAACAAGAGGATGCACATCGCAGTCTATGATCGACTCTGGCCCCTTTTTCTGTTTGCTCGATGCACCATTTGGCGCTGCTACGCTCATCTTTTCCTCCCATCTCGGAGATTGACGGCTCGCCAATCGCAAGAAAGGCCAATCCTCCATACGGAAACGCCGGATCCGCCTATCATTGAGAAACTCAGCAGACGTCTCTCTCCGCTTTCTTCTTGAACTCCTTAAAAGCCACGCTTCAGATTAACCTTGTCGGCGCGCTCGCGTCGCGAGCTGCGCTACCAAAGCTCTTCTTCTTGCGCCTGTACTCTCTGCGCCTTTATTAATAATCGATTTTTAGCGCCCGAAGACTGCGGAATTCGAGATGGATTGTAGAAATTCTGCAATGCTTTCAATTTCGGCGCCTTGGGTATTTGTCGACTGCCCGGTTCCCAAGTAAACTCGGCGGACGCGAGGTCGAACGCGCCCTATAAAGGCACTTTGGGCGCTCCGCTGATTCCAAGACAGACCGACGCCGAGTGAAATGCTGGTTGCGGCCGAAAAGGACGTGCTGAGAAACGCTATGATCGTCGATCTCAAGCGTGATCTGTCAACTGCATGCCTGTGCTTTCGGTCGATGTTGCACTGTTGCGCGATCTCGAATTCCATGCCTTGGTGCATCACCTTGTGTCGGTCGTTATGGCTGAACTTGCAGGAGACCAACGCGCCATTGGCATACTAGGAGCTTGCTTTCCCAGAAGTTCCGTTGTCGGGGCACAAGATGCGATTGATGCAAATTTATCGCGGAGATCGAGCGTGTGGCGCCAGGCTTCTTTCGACCTCAAACGGCGGCTCAGGGACCTTCATGCTATTCGTCTTCACAAACGACTAAACGTCTCCTCAGCGTTTAGATGGGCTACGAGCGGACGAATGTTCTCCGGAAAGGTCTCTAGAACTTCCAAGGCATCGGCGGATTGGAACGGATAGTTCGAGCCATAGAGCAGAACTGTCTGTGGTACAGATTCAAAAACGCTCTCAATCATAAGGGGCGGTATCACGTTTGAGTCGGCGATAATGCGGATATTCTTCTCGATATAGAGGGATGGAAATTCGGTGACCCACGGAATGTCTACGCGCATGTTGCGCCACTCCGTATCCGTTCGCCAAAGGGCAGAGCATAGCCATTCGAAACCGACACCAGAAAAGATCACTTTGAGCATAGGGAGTTCTGAAAAAACACCGTCGAATATCAAATTTCCTATATTGATTGCTGCAACCTGCCAGATTAGGGCGTCGTACTCACCCGGAAACCGCGGGCCTATTCCCGCCAACAAAGGAGTGCCTGGCACCCTTCCTTCACATCCACTTGGATGGACAATGATTGGAAGATCGCTCTCAGCCGCAGCTTTCAAGATTGGTCTATAGTGGCTTTGCCCCAAATTGGAAAAGATCAAAGGCATTGCTACCGCGACCACCCTGTTGTCGCCTGCGTACGTTCGGATTTCTTTGACCGCGTCATCCGGTTCGTGGGGCGACACCGCAAGGGCTAAGCGTTGGCTGGGCTCCTGGTCCAAATAGACCTCAAGAAAATACCTGTTCAGTGCCGATGCATAAACGGAGCAGAGCTTGGTGTCGCACCAACCAGCAGACTGCATCACTTGGTGTGGGACGACTATCGAGCGGTTTTGAGGTTCAGGAGGTTTCGCTGCGCTCCGGGCGGAAGTTTCGGTTAGTAAGTGAGCATCGCCCGGATGAACTCTCAGGGGAGGCAACTCAAACGACATCCGTTTAAGCCGGTGCTCCCAAGCCTTAGAGAAAAACGGATACAACTCGCTAAGCGAGGACACGCCTGCGTGACGCTCACAGTCAATGATTGAGGATGCCATTTGACTACTCCCAGTTTGTCTTAAGCCAATAGCCGCGCCCCAAACGTCGCGATGGCGTTTTTCCACGCAACAGGCTCCAGGAATTTCGGCGGCAACTTGCCGAGAATAAACTTTGGGTTATCCGTATCCCAATGTGGGTAGTCAGAACTGAACAGTAGCGTTCTGTCTGCAGAAAATGATTCAAGTAAGGGAACGACTGGAGTGCGCTGCGGCAGTTCGTCAAAGGGTTGAGTTGTGAACCGAATCTGTTCAACGAGATAACTGCTGGGCGGAAGCGGCACGCGTTCCGTCGGCCCTCCCGTTTTCCGCCAGATCCCGTCCATGCGCCACATTAGCCCGGGCACCCAACTAAAGCCGAACTCGACAAATAGAATTTTGAGTTTTGGAAACTTAGCCGCCATACCGCTTAGGATGAAAGACGCAATTGCTGCTTGGCCTGATTGCGCCAAAATCAAATGACGCTCCGGATAACTGCGCACGATCCCTCCCGAGTGCCCTGGCGAGTTCCACAAATTCCCCTCCATCCCGTTTGGGTGAATGCAAATGGGCAACTGGTGGTGAACGGCAGCTTCATAGAACGCTGCCATCGCGGGATTGCCAAGGCTCAGTTCGGCAAGTGGCAGGTTGATACCAACGACGCCTGGATGAGACCCTAGCCGTTCAATTTCGCGTACTGCACAATGCGGGTTGTGTGGTGATACCGCGATCAGAATCTTGAATCGTGGATCTCGCTTGTACCATCGTTCAAGAACGAGGTCGTTCAAAGCGCTGAGATATTGCGAGGTTGGATAGTCATCAGCCCAGGAAATAACGGTGGTGGCTTGCAAAGCCAGCAGAAGCATGGCGGATATTCCGTTGGCCTCCACGTGATGAGTGATGGCGAAGTCTGGACTCGAGCCAGGAAGCTCCATACCGGACGGAGCAGCATCGTGCCTCAAACCGCCGGAGGGGTGTAAGTTACGATTGGCGTCACGTGCGGGGTTATCGCTCGTCCCCGGCAATTGAGGTATAAGTTCAAGCACCGCGCGCCGGCCAGTGCTTGTCATCGAGTCGAGCAGATCTGCTAAGGGAACAAGGGGATGAACATCGCAGTCTATAATAGACTCTGGCCCTCTTTTCCGATTATTTGTCGCGGTGTTCGGGGTGGCTACACGGCTCATTTTTCTTCTCCGATCTATGAGCACGCCGTCATATCGCCCGGCGAGGTGTCAAGTGCGGACGCAAGCAAAGTCAGATCGGGGCTTATTGCTTGAGAAACTCGATAGATACCTCCTCTACGCTCTTCTTCTCAAGATCAGCCCGCCCAATTAGTTTGATCAGTGCGGCATTATCAGTGCTTCGACGAGAGCCCGCTTAGGAACTCAGCGAGCTTCGGATTTTTTTTGGAGCATATCGTTGCGTACCACCGCCATGATCGGGTTTGGCGGAAAAGTTTCTTGTCGTCCTTGGGATCGGGCGCACATCTTTGGGACCCATGATATGTCTTCTACTGCATTGGCTTGTTCTTCGCGTTTCCCTGCAAGACTTGTTCTTCGCGTTTCCCTGCAAGAGATGTGCGACGCATGCCTCCGAAAATCGGCTGAAATTGAAGGTAAAATTGTGAGATTGCGTTCGTCTTAGCCCGATTTCGGCGCCGAAGAATGGTGGATCTCTGTCACTCGCCTGGGCTTGTTGGGGAGTGAGGGATACTGAAGTATACTGAAGTTGGGGGGCGCGTGCCAACGGCATGATCGCCGGTCTCGATGTGGCGTTGTGAACTGGCACCGCTGGACGAAGACACAGCGGCGGAAGGAGATTAAGGCGAACCGCCACTACTCTTAGGAGCCGCTTCTTCCAATAAGGCACAGCGTACGCATTTATTCTGAGCATTGGGGACGCAAGTGAGCTGCCTAATCCAATCCAAGTTCGCCGACAAGGTGGGCCGGAAGGCGACCGTGCTGGTAAAGCTGAGGCCGGTGCGATCCGCAGCGAGCTTGATGCATTTCGAGATAGCCTCCGCTTTCGTGTTGACGCTCCAGCTATATCGGTCCCTTGACGCGGATGATCGCGACGGTCGACCCCGGCCGCGACGCTGGCAATTACGGTGAAGATGACGCATAAGCCGTCAGCGATCGACGCGTCGTATCTGCGGTCTCTGAAGGGACACCGTGCGGAACCGAGAAGGTCTCCCGCGGAGACAGCGTGCGCGCCGGCGGGCACATCCACCCGCCGGCCCATCCTGTTCCGACATCTCAACGGCCTACCGCGCGGGCAGGAACGGACCGAGCGCGGCATCCGAAACGTATTGGTCGATCCGCGAGACGTGATCGCGGGTCAGGCCCGCGACACTCGGAACGCCCACCACACCGAGCGCGCGGCGAAGGTCCGTGACGAGGTCCTCAAAGAATGCGCTGACTACGTCCGCACCGCCGCAGGCGAGCGCGCAGACCACGGGACTGCCGAGCCCGACAGCCGCCGCCCCGAGACTGAGCGCGATCGCGATATCGGTCGCGCGGCGCACTCCTCCGTCCATGAGAACGGGGATCTTGCCGCCGACCGCATGGACGACCTCCTCGAGAACCTCGATCGTTCCCGGAAGCCCATCGAGGTGGCGGCCGCCGTGGTTCGAGAGAATGATCCCGTCGACGCCAGCCTCGACAGCACGTCGCGCATCCAGAGGCGACATGATGCCCTTCAGCAGAAGGGGGACACGAACGATCGACTTGAACCACTCGACGTTCTTCCAGCTTAGGGACACATCGTCACCCGCGTCATGCCTGCGGTCGCGCATGCGCGCCTGCCATTCCGGACTTCCATACCTCTTGAGATTGGCGAGCGTGTCCTCGACCGGTACGCGGTAGCCCGTCCGGACGATCCTCCGTCTCGCCACCTCGCCGTCGTCGACCGAAAGCACTACCGCCTTGTAGCCCGCCCTTTCTCCTCGCTCGACAAGGTCGGCCATGATCTCACGGCTGGGCTGCCAGAAGATCTGCTGCCAGCGCGCAGGCCCCGCCGCCGCCGCGACATCTTCAAGCGTGACACTCGATAGGCCGGTGAGCATGAATCCGACCCCGGCTGCCGCGGCTCCGCGGGCTATGCCGCTCTCGCTCTCCGGATGCACCGCCGCGATCCCCCCCGTCGGGGAGGCGAAAATGGGAGCATCGAGCTTGGTCCCCAATATGTCGACGCTCGTGTCGACCTCCGCGACATCGACGAGCACCCGGGAGAGCAGACGATAACGACCGAACCCGGCGCGGTTCGCGGCAAGAGTCCGCTCGTCGCCTGCGCCGCCG
This sequence comes from Bradyrhizobium sp. UFLA05-108, assembly GCF_059803455.1. Classification (NCBI taxonomy): domain Bacteria; kingdom Pseudomonadati; phylum Pseudomonadota; class Alphaproteobacteria; order Hyphomicrobiales; family Nitrobacteraceae; genus Bradyrhizobium; species Bradyrhizobium sp. UFLA05-108. The sequence continues at coordinate 60,733 of NZ_JBANAZ010000033.1, forward strand.
ATCACGTGCGCGAACACACCCGGCGGGAGCAACTCCCGAGCGCGCTCGCGAAGATCGTCCGCAGTGTGCCCGCCCTGGATGTAAGTCCACTCAGCTTTCACGACGTCCACCTTCCCGTCACCTTCTTCGAGCCATCGGTACAAACCGGTCCGCAAGCCACCACTTTGAGGTTTTCCTTCGCTCGTTCCTCTCGCGCGAAGGGCAAGCATCTGGCGACGACGCTGAGCGCTGCTGCTTGTTCAAAGAATTTCCTGCGTTTCCGATTCATATCTGCTCCTTCTGCAACGGCGCCCATGCGTTCAGGCGCTCGCTTCTGGTAAGGCGGGCTATCTCCATCACTATATAGTAGGTCGACGCCAAGAAACCGCGTAAATCGGCTCGGGATCGCCGAAACCCTGCGAAAATGAGCGCTCCTTCTACGATAGGGACATGCTCCTACTCGGGCCCATTGGCGGGTGGATGCGAAAAACGCTGACCACGGAGACCGCGGCTGCACCGATGCGACCGCGGCACACTTATCTTTCGCGTCGCTCCAGCTTCAAGGACGAAGCCAAGCGCAAGGAAAAAGAAAATCGCGGCATGCGAGCCGCATGGGATCCATGTCCTGGAGCGCGCCACCGGCGGCAGATCGCTCTTCTCAATTGTTCCAGCCATGTGGCGGAATGGATCTGCAAGGGGAAAGCGGGCACGTGCGCCATTGAAGACTAGCACCGGCCGCACCGGTGTCGCCCGGCGCTTGCACGCGCGGAGCGCGGGCTCCAGCAGACGCTGCAAGGCAACCGGCGCGAAGAGCACCTATTCCTGTTGAAGCAGGCACTGTGGACGGACGAACATAGCGATGGGGCTCTTGCAGAATGCGACATCTCACGACCACGGGCACGGCTGAGAGCAGAGCGGGCGCCGCGTTCTCTCACATACCAGGACGGGAAGTCGAAGGCATTGATCAGAAGCGCGAGCTCCCGGATCGGGACCCAGACATGCTGGCTCTAAAACGCTGCTTCGTTGGCCAGCGGCGTCGCTTAGCGACCGCCGACTTAGCTTGCAGAAGCTCGCTCATTGCCCCTCCCTGATCTCTCGCAAATATCGGAAATAGCAGCCTAGTACGTCTCGACTTGATAGCGACCTTCGGCCCGCATAGCGTCTCGCAAGGCGTTCCAATGCAGCTCGTTGGAGCGACAGACATCGTCCAGCGCCGCGTCAATGCCCTGCTCCATGCCCTTTAGGCCGCAATCATAGATGTGGGTTGCCTATGAGCGCAGCAGTTCTGCGATATTGGTTTCGCCGCGCCGCATCAGGTCCTGCACGTACACCTTCTTCTCGCCGGGCACGCGGGAGTAGACGAAGTGCTAGCGCAATAGAGCGGCAGGCATGCCGCCATTCCGTGAAGCCGCGGAACGGGGCCGAGCCCGTCCCGGTGCAGATCATGACGATGTTGGCGGCGGGATCGTTCGGCATCAGGAATGTCGCGCCGAAAGGTCCCCTGACCTGAACCTTGTCGCCCTACTTGAGATCGCAGACGTAGTTCGAACAGACGCCGTTCGGCTCGCGCTTTACCGTTAGCGCAACATTGTTCGTGTTCGGTCGTTCGCCGTGGCGGGCTTGGCGATCGAATAGAGCCGCACGCGATGCGGCTTGCCATCGGCGAATACCCCGGGAGGCACGATGCCGATCGATTGCCCCCTCGGTGGAAACCCGCCGGCGCCAGTCATCAGGCTCACCCAAGGCGAGGCCTTGGGTGTAATCCTCGATGCGCATCGCAATGAACATTGCGAGCAGGATTCGCAAGGTTCGTACCAGTGCTCAACGAATTGCCACGCCGATTAAGCCTCCAATGAGATATTTTAGCTCATAACCTCTCTGCGTGCGTTGCAGATGCCTGGTGGGCTTGCTCGCGCGGTGCAGCAGCAAGATCACGAGCCACCTCTTGAGCGCAAAGTTCACGTCGGCCGGCGCGTAACCGAAGCCCTCGATCCGGCTGCGGACCCGATTCGGCCGGCCTGCCGCCATGAACGCGCTGGAACCAAAAGCTCAATAGGCGTTGAGGGTTGAGCACCTACTTTACCTCGTCATCAAGCTACTCAAATCGATACCACTCGTGTCGCAGATCACCATCGGAGGCCTCGCCTTTCGGCCAGCGACAATTGTCGAAAGGGAGCGTATTAGGAACTCAGCGGCCACAGCTCTGCAAGCCACGTTCAAGTAGTTGACGATTGTTTGGCGAGTTCGTCCATTACTTGCTTCGTCGCTCGATACGCCAGATCAACAATCTCGTCGATTTCACTCTCAGACACAACGAGAGGCGGCGCAAAACCGAGAATGTCTCCATGCGGCATTGCTCGTGCAATAAGCCCCCGATCGCGAGCAGCCTGCGAGATGCGAGCCCCCACTTTGAGCTGTGGATCAAATCGGCGCTTCGTCTGGCGATCCGCAACGAACTCGATCGCCCCGAGCAAGCCAACGCCTCTAACTTCGCCAACGATCTCGAGCTGCGCAAACCGTTCCTTGAGCCGTTTTTGGAAGTGGGAGCCCACGATCCTAGCGCGGTCGCTCAGTCGCTCCTTCTCAACAATGTCGAGGACAGCGTTGGCAGCAGCGGCTGCAATCGGATGGCCCGAATAGGTATACCCATGCGAAAATGATCCGACTCGATCGGCAGCTTCCTCCATGACGGAATAAACCCTCTCTCCAACTATCGCTGCCGAAAGCGGCACGTAGCCGGAGGTGAGACCTTTCGCGACCGTCACCAGATCTGGTTCGATCCCGTATAGGGTGCTGCCGAAATCGGCGCCGGTTCGACCGAATCCACAAATCACCTCATCGGCAATCAGAAGAACGTCGTGCCGCCTGAGCACGGCCTGAATTTCGCGCCAGTAGCCCGTAGGAGGCGGCGTGATCCCCCCCGTACCCAACACGGGCTCAGCAATGAAGGCCCCGACTGTTTCGGGTCCCTCCCGTACGATAAGCTCTTCAAGTTCGGCGGCACGCCGGAGAGAGAAAGCTTCCTCCGTCTCGCCCGGCTCAGCGCCCCAATAGTGGTGTGGTGTGCCAGTGTGCAAAACGCCTGGAAACGGGAGGTCCATGTGATCATGGTAGAACGACATACCAGTCATCGAACCGGAAATGACTGAGCAACCATGGTAGCCACGCTCGCGCGAAATGATCTTCTTCTTCTTAGGCCGGCCCCGCAGATTGTTATAGTACCAGACGAGCTTAGCTTGCGTTTCGTTCGCGTCTGATCCGGAGAGCCCAAAAAATACCTTGCTGGGCTTACCCGGCGCCTTTCGTACGAGACGATCCGACAGGATCGCGAGCTCTTCAGTCGTGTGAGCTGCGTATGTGTGGTAGTATGCAAGCTTGTAAGCCTGCCGCGCGATGGCCTCAGCCACCTCGGTCCGACCGTATCCAATATTTACACAGTAGAGGCCTGCAAAGCCGTCGATATAACTATGTCCCCGGGCATCTTCGATGCGGATGCCCTTCCCCCCAGTGATGATGGTAGCATCGCCGCTTTTGCCACTGGCGTATTCTTTGAGTTGGGTAAAAGGATGCAGAACAGTCGAGCGATCGAGTTGGGCGATTGTCTTAATATCAATCATAACAATTTCTCCTAAGCCGCCAGATCGCCGAAGCAGACGTATTTCAGTTCCATGTATTCCGCTAAGCCATGCCTCGACCCTTCGCGACCGAGCCCAGACTGCTTCCATCCGCCGAACGGAATAGGAGGTCCAGTGAATGAAGCCGTATTCATGCCTATCATCCCGCACTCGATTTTCTCAGAAAGTCGAAGGGCTCGACGTAAGCTGTCGGTATAGACGTAGCCAGCCAACCCCATTTCATTAGCGTTAGCTCGAGCGATGACTTCTTCCTCCGAGTCGAAGGACAGCACAGCAGCGACCGGCCCAAATGTTTCCTCACGTGCTATGAGCATGTCGTCGGTGACTTCACTCAGCAGTGTTGGGACTACGAAGTTTAGGCCTAGTTTTTCATCCTGTTTCGTGGAAATCACCCGCGCCCCCCGTGCCGCCGCATCGTCAATTTGGGCCCTGCATTTGTTGGCTACCGATAGCTTCGTCATCGGCCCTATGTTTGTTGCAGGTTCCAAGCCATGACCAACCTTCAGTTGAGCAATTGCGGCAGCAAAGGACTCGACGAATGCGTTATAGATGCCCTTTTGTACGTAGATTCGGTTCGCCGCCAAGCAATCTTGACCCGATGTTGCGAACTTTGCGGCCATCGCTCCATTGACAGCCTTATCGAGATCAACATCGTCAAAGATGAGAAAGGGGGCATGCCCGCCCAGTTCGAGCGAGACCTTCTTTACAGTCTTGCCCGCCTCTTCAAGAAGTAGACGCCCAACCTCCGTAGAACCGGTGAACGAAAGTACGCGTACTCTTGTATCGCGCAACAGAGGTGCCGAAAGCTCGATGGGATCTCCGACGAGCACCTGAAACACCCCGCGCGGGACGCCCGCCTCTTCAGCCAATCTGGCCACAGCAAGAGCGGAAAGCGGGGTCTCGGGGGCAGGTTTCACAATGATGGGACAGCCGGCCGCAAGAGCCGCTCCAGCCTTTCGTGTAATCATAGCGACAGGAAAATTCCATGGGGTGATCGCGGCAGCCACGCCGATTGGCTGCATTCGCACCTGAAGAAGACTCCCCAGTTTGTGGCTAGGGATCGTCTCCCCGTATGCGCGCTCGCCCTCCGCAGCGAACCACTCGAGAAAACCTGCACCGTAATCAATTTCTTGACGCGCCTCAACGAGCGGTTTTCCCTGCTCGCTCGTTACCAATATTGCAAGCTCTTCCGAGTGATCGCGCATCAATGATGCCCAAGCTCGAAGGATAGCCCCGCGTCTCGCAGGTAATAATTCTCGCCAAGCAGGAAATGATCGATCAGCTGCTGAGATCGCCAGATTCATGTCCGCGGCACTGCAACGCCCCACATCCGCGATCTGCTCTCCCGTGGCGGGGTCGACCACAACGTCTTTTTGCTCGCTCGCAACCCAGCAACCGTCGATCAGCGCGCCTCCCGCAACAAAGTCGCGACGCCTAAAATTTTGTAGGTGCCCAAGAGCAGGACTGACTGAGTATCCAGTTTTCTGTCGAATAGTTTGTAAGGCCATTGAGAGCCACCCACGCCGTCGCCTGTTGAAATTGCCTCTGCATTCAGCATACTGCTGTCGTAAACGTGTTTGCGCCGCATTTTCCTGTCGTTCGGACGATTTCCTGCACTGCACAGGCACCTCGCGGCGAAATTCATCTGAAGGGGGGACCTGGATGCAATACGACCGGATAGACGCTCGGATTCTTGAGATCGTGCAAAAGAACAACCGACTGACCTCTGAGGTGCTCGGGGAAATGGTTGGGCTTTCTGCGACAGCGTGCCAACGGCGACTGAAGCGACTCCGTTCGGTGGGCATCATAGAGTCCGATGTGTCCATCGTTTCAGCGAAGGCAGTGGGAAGGCCAATTCAAATGCTAGTGCTCGTGACCCTGGAGCGAGAGCGTTCGGACATAATCGATAAGTTTAAGAAGGCCATCAAATCGTCAGTTGAGGTCATCAATGGATTTTACGTAACCGGTGACGCCGACTTCGTTCTCTATATTTCCTCTCGCACCATGGAGGACTATGAGCAATTCACTCGGCGGTTCTTCTATGAGAACTCGGACATCAAGGGCTTCAAGACGATGGTGGTGATGGATCGCGTAAAAGCAGGCTTTGCCGTTCCAGTCGAATTCCCGTCTGAGGATTGACACACACACGTCGGTCTAGACGTCGCATTCTGGCATCGTTTGTGCGCTTTTTCTTCGTGCATTCCCTTAGAATGCGAAAAAACTGCACAATCGCTCCTCTACTCTGCGACGAGAGGTAGTTGCAATTAAGTTTCTAAGATTGAAAAGGCGCGAAGTCCGTAATTCGCGTCAGAGTTGTTTTCGCGAAACAGTTGCAAACCGAGACGGTCTTCGGCCGCGCCACCGATGCAGCCACGCGGCTTAAAATCTACAGCGACGATCATTCATTGGTATGCAAGGGCGGGGCGAGCGTGCTTCAACAACCAAAGAAGACGAGCTTGAGCACAGCATTTGCCCCTTTTGAGACCGGCAAACTTGCCCGAAGTGGTCTGGAATCTACCGTCGGAGGCGGAGCAGGGAGGCGAAATGATTGATCCGCATCAGCCACAGAGGTTCAGAGTCGACGGCATCTCCGGTCCGCTTCGCTATGCCACCTTCCGTTATATCTGGTTAGCGAGCTTGTTGTCTAATCTCGGGCTCCTGATTCAGCTCGTTGGGGCGGTATGGGCGATGACGGAGATGACCTCGTCAGCCGACAAGGTAGCACTGGTAATGACGGCATTGATGCTGCCGGTGATGCTTATCGGAATGCCGGCCGGTGCCGTCGCCGACATGTATGATCGCCGCATCGTCGCGCTGGTTGCGCTCTCGATCGCACTTTGCGGCGCTACTACGCTCACAGCAGTCGACTGGCTGGGCCTCAACACGCCGAACTTGTTGCTTGTGCTTTGTTTCGTAATCGGCAGCGGCATGGCATTGATGGCCCCCGCCTGGCAATCCTCAGCTAACGAGCAAGTGCCGCCAGAGGCGCTGCCTGCGGCGGTCGCGCTAAATGGAATCAGCTACAACATTGCGCGCAGTTTTGGGCCCGCAATCGGCGGTATCGTGGTTGCGACCTCCGGTGCAGTCGCAGCCTTTGCGCTCAACGCGCTACTATTCTTGCCGCTAATGGCGGCGCTGCTCCTTTGGAAGCGTCTCGCGGAGCCGCCGCGACTGCCGCGTGAACAGCTGAGCCGCGCCATTCTCTCAGGGGTGCGCTACTTTAGTAATTCGCGCTCAATCAAGATCGTAATGGTTCGAGCTATGGTAACCGGTCTGATCGGCGGCTCTATCACGGCCCTAATGCCGCTAATCGCACGGGATCTCTTGCACGGTAACGCGCAAATCTATGGTATCATGCTCGGGGCCTTTGGTCTCGGGGCCACTATTGGAGCACTCTGCGTCGGCAAGGTACGCAGTCGGATGAGCGGCGAAGCCGCCGTGCGCAGCTGTACGCTCTCTATGGGAGGCGCTATAGCGGCCGTGGCGCTGAGCCATGAGCCGGTTCTGACGGCGACCGCACTGGTCGTGGCCGGTGCGGTTTGGACAATGACAACCACCTTGTTCAATATCGGCGTGCAGCTCTCCGCGCCGCGCTGGGTGTCGGGCCGATTGATTGCGGCTTATCAGGGTGCGTTCTCCGGCGGCTTCGCCATGGGGGGCTGGGGCTGGGGTCACCTCACGGATGCTGCTGGCGTCGAGATCGCACTGCTTGTTTCGGCCGCGCTGATGGCGAGTTCTCCGCTGCTTGGGCTCTGGTTGCCTATGCCGCGGATCAAGGTGATAAGGGAGAACACGGAGGTGCTCGCCAATCCGGAAGTGCGGCTGCCGCTCACATACCGCAGCGGGCCAGTCGTGGTGCAGGTCGAATATCGCGTCGCACCGGAGAATGCGCGAGCCTTCCACAAGGTGATGCAGGACATACAGCTGTCTCGCCAACGCAATGGGGCCTACGGCTGGTCGGTCGCCCGCGACATCGCCGACCCGGAGCTGTGGACCGAGCGTTATCACTGCCCGACATGGCTCGAATATTTGCGCCAGCGAACCCGCTGGACGCAGTCGGAGCGCGCCTTGGATAGGCAAGCGCTGACGTTCCACGTCGGTCCTGGCCTGGTACGCGTCCGCCGTATGCTGGAACGCCCGTTCTGATCAGCTGCTCTCAAGGAAGAGAAGACATATCCGACAGCGTCGAGCGCTGGGCAACGATTGAGACGGCCGTGCGTCAGGCGTAAGGAAAAGCGCAACGCGGTATGTTCGCCGCCACGAGACCAATCTGGGACGCTTGGACTGAACTTCGATCTCGGGTTGAGATAAGCTCGTTGCGTCATCGGCCGCCGGCCGCGGACTGTCATGACCTCGATGATACGGTCGGCGGAGAGAACTGGCGTGGCCGACCGAAAAGCCGGCCTGTTTGAATGATTGAGCTGTGAATTCGGCCCTCTCAGACGCGAGGCGGCGTATCACATCTCGTCAAAGGAATGCCGCCCAGCAGATTCGTTCGATCCGTAAAGCGAAATTGCAAGGCTTCGAAGACCCAAAATCCGAAACCTTGCAATGTCCAATTAGGGTAGTCTGTTGGAATTCCACCCAAAGCGCTGGGTCTCTCCACGGGACCCTAAGTCGGCACTGCAGCAGCAAGCGCAGCTTTGGGGTATGGCGTGTACGGCGCAGCCCGCCACAGCTCGACCTGGATATTGCCATGGATTGGTCCGACCTTCTTGTCTGTGTCTTTCCAGACTGTCTTCCACTCCGGGTCATCGAGGAATTGCGTCCAGACGCGCTCTCTTTCCTCCATGCTGTCCCATTCGCAAATGTAGATGAGCTCGCTGTTGAACCCGCCGAATGTAGGGATCCAGAATCCAACCAGCTTGATGCCCGCGCGGCCCCACGCTGGCAACATAGTGACCTCGTGACGCTCGTGCATTGCTTCCATCTTGCCGGGAGTCGCCTCGTAGCGACGATATTCGTAGAGCTTCCCCTGCTTCAGACGATATTCCGGGCCCTTGTTACTTGTCCGGTCCATCTTCCGTAGGGCGGTGAGCGCGGCGCGGGGCTCTGAAGCGTACGGCGCGGCGCGCCAGAGTTCGGTATGGACTCTGGCATGTATTGCGCCGTTCTTCTCGTCACTCTCCTTCCAGATTGTCCGCCACTCCGTGTCTTGGAGATACGCTTTCCAGACGCGGTCCCTCTCCTCCATGCTGTCCCATTCGACAATGTAGACGAGCTCGTTATTGAGCCCACCGAATGTAGGGCTCCAGAATCCGACCAGCCTGATTCCGTGGCGACGGAACGCCGGCAAGGTAGCCGTCTCGTGGCGTTCGTGCATTGCGTCGAGGTTGCCAGGGGTCGACCAGTAACGACGATATTCGTAGAGCTTCCCCTGTTTGATACGATAGATGTAGGCTTTATCACTCACTCCTCGTTCTCCTTTGAGAATTCATTTCTGCTCGTGCTCGATCATGTGCTCACGCCTCGGGCGCTCGCTTCCTGCGGAAGTTCGCGTGGCGTTCGTGTGATCGCCACGTTAAGCATTCTATAGCTCGTCGACGCGAAAAGCTCGCGCGGATCGACGTGGGAACAGCGAAATCCTGCAGAGATGAGCGCGTTCCATAGGAATTTCGGCTTAGCTCAGGCCGCCAAGGCGAGCAGCACGAGGGGGGCGTCATGGAGCGCACCGCCGCGCGGGAGATCGATCTTCTTGTCGCTAAAGCATCAACGGACGGCCAGATTGCGGTTGAACTGGTTCGCGCTAAGGGAGACCACCAATGTGGTCGTACCCTGACAAATGCTATTCGTCAGTGGATACGGCTAAAGCCGGCGCCGCACTTCGGTTGATTTCCAGCGCCGGTACGGCCTCATTTGCGGTTTTCCGTCGCGACTCCGCACTACTGTTTGCTCTGTCACCCCGCGGGACATCCACGACCGGCGAGCCCGGCGCAGCTGAAATCTTGGTATCCCCCACACCTTGGAGAGATAGCGTGGCAATTAGTTACCTAACCGACATGAGGGACATCGGGGGCAGGCCTCCTACGGCTCAACATTACGACGAACAGATCAAGATGGTGAAGCTTGCGGACGAACTTGGCTACAAGACTGTCTTCGTCCCTCAAAACCACGTTGCTGAAGACGGATTCTGTCCTGCACCACTTACCGTCCTCAGCGCATTCGCGCGGGAAACGAAGCGCATTCGCCTAGCAACTGGCATTCTTCAGCTTCCGCTGACGCAATGGAGAAGGGTCGTCGAGGAGGCTTGTGTCATTGACACCCTCTCGCACGGTCGCCTGACTTTGGGCGTCGGCCTCGGACAGTATGAGTCCGAGTACAAAGCATTCGGACGTTCGATTGGCGATCGTGCAAAACTCATGGAAGAGGCGATGACCTTCGTTAAGCCTGGTCTCTCCGGTGCTCCTCTTGCCGATGGACTTCCGGTGAGCGTGCCGCCTGTGCAGCGACCAATCCCGCTGGTGGTGGGTAGCTACGCCGCACGCCCCACGGAGCGGGCTGTCCGCCTTGCCGACGGCCAATTCATGACATGCCACATTGACCAAGAAACCGACCTTGCTCAAAGGTGGAATGAGATCGTCTTGCCCGCTTTGCAGAAACATGGGAAGAGCCAAGATAACTTCCAGCTGCTTCTCGCGTCGACGGTCTGGGCGTCTGATAGCTACAGGGATGATTGGCGTGAATTCGTGGGGCCAGCCTACCAGTACCGAAACGAAAAATATCAGCAATGGTACGCCAACCAAGAGCTCCCGGACCTGCACGCCAAAGATAAGGAGGCCAAGGCGCTGGGATTTGATCAAATGCGCGACCGCATGCTGATTGATACGCCTTCGAAGATCGCGGCTCGCCTGAAGAGAATCCGGGAAGTTTACCCGTTCACTGAGTTCATTGTCTGGAAACTCAATGGCGTTCCCCACCAGCATTTCGCAAAATTCCTTCAGACCTTCAGGGAACAGGTGGCACCGATCGTGTTTCCGGAAAAGAAGTGGTGAAGCCGACGAGCATGCCGATCTGGCGCTAATCGAAGCCAGGGACAAACCCTTTATTGCGAGACGGGACGAGCGAAGAGCCGACTGAATTCGGAGTTCTTCGTCTCGCGTTTGAGGATAATAGATCGGAGCGTCGGCCCGGATGCTGGGAATCTTGCTTGCGCTTCTTGCCTACATAAGGAGCATGTCCCGCCAGCCTCTCCCCGAAGCGGAGCAGGATCTGCCTAAAGTCGCCCAAGCCCCCGCCCCGCCCCTGGCTTTGTGGGCGGTAGTGTATTCCGGTATCGATGCGGATCAACCACGATAACAAATGGAAATTTCACTGCGCTCGCCATGAACCGCAAGGTAATATCGTGGGAAGGTGCGCGACGTCGAGATGCTGGCGGAGCGATTCCGAGTGTGGGCACCGGACATGCCGGGTGTTGGCGGGAGGGACGAACTGCCGGGCCCCTTCACGACTCTCAGCGTCAAGAACGGTTGACACTGCGCTCGATGCAGGCTTGCGGCAGCCGCTGGGCAACGCCGCATTCAGCGACGCATGGCCAGCGAACTGCTGAAGAGGCTCAGAATCGAACGTTGAAAGTGCTGCCCGGTGTATGCGACCTTCTGCCACCTTGATGCCACACGAAGCGTTGCGGGTCGATGCATAGGCGACGGTGGTGCGCGCTTGGTCGTCGCACTCCACTCGCGACCCGAGCAGCGAGATCTTGAGCGGAAGGCCTGAACGGCGTCCTCGCCGCGTACCGAGGCCAGTTGATGCTCGTATGGGCTAACTCGGCGACGCATATCGATGGCGAACGCCTTTGCGACGCACAGCGTCATCCCAGCTTGAGCGATTTGCAAGTCGCATTGGGTTCATCTTAGTGTCATAGCAGCCACGGATGAAGCGGAACCTGCTTTGGCAGATTCGATGCAGAGCAGGCAGAAATGGTAGAAAACGCGTATCCTTGCAGGGTTTCACCGACCTTAGGCTGAGTTTTGCGGTCTTTGCGCGTCGACCCACCTATAAAACCCGAGTTCGCTAGGCTGCTTAAGGTAGCCTACCTTCCGAACTTCAGCAGAAGGCGAGCGCCTCAAGAGTGAGCGCCGAAACGAGAGGAGACAGCATGGATATCAAACGCAGAGAATTCCTCCAAGGAGCAGCTGCGCTGGGTATTGCGGCTGCATCCTCGTCCATGGTGCCTAAGGCTCACGCAAAGGAACAGCTCACGGCATATGAATTTGCATCGCCCTGGGTCGACGCCTCGAAGAAGGTGGCGGCAAAGTGGGATCAGGCGGATATCACCTGGGAGCGGGCCGGGGCCGGAGGCGCGGCCCTCCTTGGTAAGATCAAGGCCACGTGGCCCCATTCGCCCTATGACCTCGTCGACAACTGGTCCCCGGTCTTTAAGTCCATGATCAAGGAGGGATGGGCAGAAACAGTGACGTTGGCCGACGTGCCGAATTTGGCAAATGTGCCCGAGCAATTCCTGACCAAGGATAACAGCGGCAACATCAAAACCATCCCGCGCTCAGTGGACGGAAGTTTCTTCGCCGTGCGCACCGATCGTTGTCCTGTTGAGATAAAAACCATTGAGGATCTGCTGAATCCCAAGCTGAAGGGGCAAATCTGCTGGCCCACCGCGACTGCCTACACATGTGCACCCCTCGTGATGCTCGCGCTGGCGCGCGGCGGGAACGAGTTCAATATCGATGCGGGCTGGAAGTTCCTCGAGGATTTGGCCAAGTCCGGCAATATCGGTCGTGTCTATGGGGGACATGTCGAGGGTACGAACTCGGTCTCGACGGGCGAGACCAGCATCATCTATGCGGCGAACAGCGTCAATTCCGCCCTCGCCAAGAGAGCGCCCATGAAGGCGATGACAAAGTTGGACTCGTCGCTGAAGGCTATCCTTTATACCGAGGGGTGGGTGATCATGGCGAACTCGAGCAAGAAGAAGGCAGCAATGGACTTCGCCAATTTCACCGTGAGCAAAGAGAACTCGGAGCTGTACCACCAAGACGTCAGCAACCTTCCAGCCAACCGGAACGTGCAGTCGAACGCGAACACGGCCGCCATCCAGTTTGCGCCGCAAGAGTTCGACAAGTTCGCCTATTTGCCGGATTACGGCTATATGACTACGCAATTGGACAGCTGGGTGAAGAAGTTCGAGCAAAACATCACACCGAAAATCTAAGTGCAATGAGTTTGGGTTGAACCGATTTGAGATTCTGAAATCAGCTTGTTTTTGATCCTCCATGATGGGAAGGAGGCCAGCAGTAAGCCTTGCTCTTCGGACGCGTGTCGTGCGGGCGATTGCGGGCGGCATATACCCGTAATCAGGCAGCCAAGCAGTCTGGGGCACGATCAGCACGGTTGGCGCTCGATGATACGGACAACGTTGCTCTTGCCCAAATGGGGGGCAGTCGAAGGTGATTTCGAAAGTCCGGCTGTCATAACGGATTGGGGCTGACGATTTCATCTGCGCTGGCTCGCTGCCGAGCGTGGCTGAAGGTCGACGATAGCTCGGTGTTGGCGCTCTCCCATGTCGAGACATTTCAGTGATGACGACGCCGCGGATCAGAGAGGCAAGGCTTATGCCGATCACGGTGAGGATCGGGGGGTCTGCATTCTTCAATGCATGATGAAAAAGGATGGAATACCGTGCATTTCTCTATCTGGTGACGATCATCGAGTGGAGAGCCATGCGGTGCTGGTGTGGCGGCTGTCGAACACGATGGACGTCTCCTTCTGCATCTTTGCCGTGGAAGAGGCGTTGGGTGCGCCGGAGATCTTCAACACCGAACGGGGCTTCATCTCCGCTGCCTTCACTGGCGCGCTCGCCGCGGCCGGCATCGCCATCTCCATAGACGGGAGCGGGCGCTGCTGGACAAGGTCTTCATCGAGCGAATGTGGCACTCGCTTAAGCACGAGGACATCTATCTCAAGGGTCACGCCAACGGCGGAGAGGCTCGTGGCGGCATCGCCGCGTGGATCGCGTTCTACAGCCATCGCCGCCTTCACCAGGCACTTGGCTATCGAACCCATCGCTATCTGGCGGCAAGGCATGGCAGCCTGATAGTTGAGAACTGAAAAGGACGGTGTACTGAGGCTGGTGGGGAAGAGCTGAATGATCGGCCTGCCGAAGGCGACCAGCAGGATAGCGAAGGCCGGCACGGCAAACGCCATCGGCATTCGCCCGAGTTTCTGAAGGGTTTTCATCGCGCTCCCTGTCCGTCACGCCAGGAGCAAGCGCACCCCGGACTGCAGCCAGTCGAGCCGCACCTAGTCGCCAAGTTAGAAAATCTGCTGCCCTGAGGCGACATGCTCGCGCACAACGAGGATGCTGCTGCCGACACACACATGGGATTTACGCATGGGCCGGCATAGATTATGTCGTCCATAGTCGCGGTCGCGGATTGGCGCTCGTCCGCACCGGCATACTTCGGCGCCCTCGGGAGGAGCGACGCAGATGCGCTCCGGCCGGATCATGGCCACGATGCCGAACGGCTGCGCTGCATCACGAAGTCGGCGTGCCGCGCCGCTTACTGCTTCACGAAGGTTCACGAGGAGATGTCTTATGATTCGAGAACAATACACTCGGTCCAGAGTTGTTTTAGTCGCTCAATGTTCGACAGTCCGTCCGAGGGTCCGGCGGCGCGCAGTTGGTACACGGTCCCGATCCTGATCGAGGCGCGGCCCACTGCAGCGCCGGAGTGTCGTCGCTGCTGCTTTGATGCTCGCTTCGATTCATTCCCTAAGCCAGCACCGGCGGGCGGAGCTTGTGCCAGTCAGTCTCCTGCTGATAGGCGTCAGCCACTTTGAGCACGCTGGCCTCGGCGAAGGGACGGCCGGTAAAGGAAATGCCGATCGGCAGCCCGTTTGGATCGAAGCCGCAATTCACGCTGACCGACGGCAGGCCCAAGTAGTTGAAGATCCTGGTGTTAGCGGAAAGCCTCAAGGACTTGGCATTGGCATCGGCTGGCTCCTTGTCGATCTCGGTTTCGGCCAGGGTCGGGAGGCGAATAGGGATGGTGGGCGTCGCCAGCACGTCGACGCGGCCGAACACCTCTTTTACAAACTCGGTCAGGATCGGTCCGCGCCGCGACAAGGCTTCGACATAGTAAGCCGCAGGGATCGCGTAGCTCGCATAGAGCCAGCTCGATACTCGCCGGGTGTAGTCATGTGGGCGCTTGCGCATCCACTCGGCATGGATGGCTGCCGCTTCGACCCCAGTCACGATGTCGGCATAGGCATGGATCGCGTCGATGAATGGCAGCGCGATGCACCCGACCGTGGCACCGCGTTTGGCTAGCACCCTGACTGCCTCTTCAAGTGCGAGCACCACCGGCTGATCGGCCTTGTCCAGGAAATACGTCGTGGCCACGCCGATCTTGAGGTCGCAGAGCTTGCCATCGAGTGCCGCCTCGTAGTTGGGCACCTTCTCGGGCGAGCTGGTCGGATCCAAGGAATCATATCCGGCGATCACCGAAAGAATGCGCGCGCAATCGCGGGCGGTGCGGGCTAGGGGCCCGACGTTGTCGGAGGAAAAGGAGAGCGGCATGACGCCGGCGCGGCTGACACGGGTCTGGGTCGGCTTGATGCCGGTGACGCCACAGGCCGCCGCCGGCAGCCGGATTGAGCCGCCAGTGTCGGATCCGAGCGCCGCATAGGTCATGCGCGCAGCCACCGCCGCACCAGAGCCCGAGGACGAGCCGCCTGCGACGTAGGGCAAGCTCCAAGGGTTGTGACAGTCGCCGAATTCGCTGTTGTGCCCCGTCCCGTTCCCCGCGAACTCCGCCATATTGAGCCCGCCGAAGCTGTAGGCGCCTGCTGCATCCATGCGGGCGAGCACGGTCGCGGTCACCTCTGGCACAAAGTCCTTGCGGATGCGCGAGCCACAGGTGCAGGGCTTGCCCTTTCGGTAGTACATGTCCTTGTGCGCCATCGGAACGCCATGCAGTCGGCCGAGCTTGGCGCCTTTCTTCACCGCCTGGTCGGCCTTGCGCGCGGATTTTCGGGCGCCTTCGTAGTCTAGCCAAATGGTGGCGTTGAGCTCGCTGTCCGCGCGTTCGATATTGGCAAAGCAGGCATTGAGGAGCTCGAGCGAGGAGAGCTCGCGTTTGCGGACAGCGTCTGCGGCCTCGGTCAAGGTGAGATCGGCGGCATCGCTCATCGAGCCGTTCCCTTCGCCCGGATGAGCGCCGCCTCGAAGCTCGCCGGCTCATCCTCGAAGCGCAAGGTGCCGCGCAGACTCTCGACCTTGTGTATCATGTCGGCGACCCCAGCGGCCGCGCGCTTGGCCTGCTCGTTCGGTGCTGAGATCGCGAGCCACGCCCCTATCCACCATTCGACACGCTCGAAAAACTCGTTCATCCCGCCCCTTCCTCCGATGCTTGCGCCATGCATTGTGGCCGAATAGGCCAACCGGAACCCAAGCCCAAGCTGAAGGCAGCTGTGTTTCACCAGGAGGCTAGTCCCAGTGCAGCAAACTACCATTCTCTTAACGCCGGATTTCCCCAATATGAGAACTCATGTGACCGAAATTGTGCACCAAATCACGAGAATCGAGCGTAGACCTTGGTTGACGCGAGCAGGCAGTCGATCTGAGTTTTAGAACGATCAAGATAGGTCGGCCCGGTCACTACTCCGGGCTGGCCGCCGGCATCCCGCTGTCGTTGGCCCTGATGTTCGTAAACGAGTAAGCGCGGCGGGGTCGGACAGGAGCGCCGCGCAGCAGCCTCTCGGACCAGTGTGGTGATTGAATCGCGAGGTGCGGTCATGAACGAAGATGCGGCGGCCCAGCTATTCGGGGTATAGAAACTGCTCTCCCCACGCGCGAGAGTATAGCGACCCACTCGGGTTCTGCGCTACGCTCGAGGGCGGCTCTCCCCGCGCGGCGGAGACGAGGGGAATTTCTACACTGGATGAAACCCTGCCTTTTGCCGTTGCTCACGGCGGTGATCTGGCTGCTGCTCGGCCTCGCCATTCTGACCGGCATGCCGTCGGCGGTTGGCTCAGGTTCGCCAGAGTGCGCTTCTTCACCTCCTTACCTTCGCGATAACTCTCGCGCAGCAGAACCGGGGCGACGAATCGCGATTGGCACCGTCTCGATGAACATCGCAGAATTACGGCTCGGCTTCGAATGCAAGCCATCAGTCAGCAGGGCTTGTGGGTGATTGCGACCCCGCCAGGCACGCCTAGCGAAGGTGTTTGGGTTTCTCATGCTTTTGGTCAATTCCAAATAGGTCCTGAGCGACTCTCTCGACCACGCGAGCGAGCCCGATGACCAGTGCACCCGCGGTACGACAAGGCACTGCTTCTATGCGGACTACATCAAAGCGATCGGTCACCGTGCACGCTTTTTTTTACGCCTGGCCTTTTTGCCATGGCATCGCACTCAGGGTTCTGAAAGAACAACCTGAGCGTGTCTAGCGCTTATTCAACGACCTAGTCCTGCTGAGTCAGAAAGCCGCGGACCGATTTGGGGGGTGAATCAGGTGAAAGGCTCTTGGGGTAGTCGAAGCAAGGATGGGGGTGAAGCGCGATTTACGGTTTATATGGAACGGGCTGGTTAGCGTATCGGGCATGCGGATCGGGCAAAACCGCTGCGGGATTACTGTGTTGGCCTGATATTGCCTGGTGAGCACAAGAGCGCAGAGCCGATGATGGCGATCACGTCGCCGGAGCGCACAGCAGCCCCAGCATCAATCGCCGATTCATTTCGTAGGCGCGAGCGGATGGTCGGACGAGAAGGTCTCGGCCAAGGTTCAGGAGATTGTGCAGCCCTCCTGTCGAGCGATCACTTCTCGGTCGATGGCACGCTGTTCGAGGCCTGGGTCTCGATGAAGAGCGTGAAGCTGAAGGTCGGCTCTGGCGAGTCGCCGGCAATGCTGAAGCGGACTTCCATGGTCAGAAGCGCTCGAACGACACCCATGCTTCGACCACCGATCCCGATGCCAGGCTCTGCCGCAAGCGTAAAGGCAAGGAGACAAAACTATGTTTCATCGGCCATGGGCCGATGGAGAACCGCCACGGCCTGCTGGTCGACGCCTGCCTGACGCTGGCGGACGGGCATGCCAAACGGGTGGCCGCGCTGCACATGATCGAGCCTCGCGCTGACCGACCGACAGCGATCACACTTGGTGCCGACAAAGTCTACGATGCAGAAGACTCCTCAACGAGTTGCGCTCGATGAAAGTGACACCGCATGTTACGCAGAACATCAGTGACTGCAGCTCTGCGATTGACGGGCGAACGACCCGGCACGGCGGTCAGCTGTTAGCCAGCGCATCCGCAAGCGCATCGAGGAGGCACTCGACTGGATCAAGACGACCGCCGTGGTTGTGATCGCGCTGCACGGGCTTTACCTTCGCTGCCGCCGCCTAAAATCTGATGCGGCTGCCCAAGCTGATCGCGGAGGACGGCTGATGGCCAAGGCGCCCGGCTTCGACAAGGCCTTAGCCGGCCGCTGGCGCATCGTCGAAATGAACAACTGGGACTTCCTCGATCTTGTAGAAGAGCCGCATCTCACCTTCCGGGGCAAGTCCGAGGGTGAAATTGTTTTCGGGGCGCTGAAAGGGTTTCTCGACCTCCGCTACAGCGCGCTAGACGGTTCTGCCTGCGCGGAGTTCTCATGGCAAGGGCATGACGAGAATGACCCCGTCTGCGGTCGCGGATGGGTTATGATCGGCAATGGGGGTAGGCTCGTCGGCCCCTTCTACCTACCAATGGCGACGATTCAGGCCTCGTTTGCAAACACAGCTAAGTTATTCAATATGCTAGGGAAAGTTGCATCCTTAGCCATGCTGCACGCCGGCTACTTACAGGTCGATAGCTGAGGCTGGCCCGGATTCAATAGTTCGGTTTGGCTGATCCGCGAGTTGGTGAACTGGGCGCCGATCACCAGGTCGATCCTGCCAATATCCGTCTATCGGGAAATCCTGCGCAATGCCCACGAAATTCGTTGAATTTCTGCGCTGTTTGACGATTCGCGTCGCAAGTTTGCGCGACCTTTTCGATTAAGAAATGTTCTGAAGTCAGGAGATTGCAAATGAAGGTCGGCGTTCCCAAGGAAATCAAGACGCACGAATACCGCGTGGGCCTGACGCCTGGAGCAGTCCGCGAATATGTGGCCACAGGCCATAGCGTATTTGTCGAGACCAATGCCGGCGAGGGTATTGGTGCGACGGATGACAATTATCGGAAGGCCGGCGCAACGATTCTCGATTCCGCTCAAGACGTGTTCGCGTCGAGCGAGATGATCGTAAAGGTCAAGGAGCCTCAGCCATCCGAATGGGTGCAGCTGCGAGAGAATCAGATCCTATTCACTTATCTTCATCTTGCGCCGGATCCGGAGCAGGCTGACGGTCTTATCAAATCTGGCTGTACGGCAATCGCCTACGAAACGGTGACAGATGGGCACGGTGGGCTTCCGTTGCTTGCGCCGATGAGCGAGGTCGCAGGCAGGCTTGCAATCGAGGCGGCTGGAGCGGCCCTGAGGCGGCATGCCGGCGGGCGGGGACTGTTGATTGGCGGCGTGCCGGGTGTCCCACCTGCCCGTATCGTGGTGGTCGGAGGCGGCGTCGTGGGTACGCATGCGGCGCGGATGGCGGCGGGCTTAGGTGCCGAGGTTACAATTCTCGAACGTTCGATCCCCCGACTTCGCGAACTCGATGAACTATTCGAAGGGCGCGTTCGTACCAGATTCTCGACGATCGACGCAGTCGAGGAGGAGGTGTTTGGCGCAGATGCTGTAATTGGCGCGGTGCTTGTTCCCGGCGCGAGTGCGCCGAAGCTTGTTAGCCGCGGCATGTTGAACTCGATGCGCAAGGGCTCGGTGATTGTGGACGTCGCGATCGATCAGGGTGGATGCTTTGAGACGTCGCGTCCGACTACCCATGCTAATCCGAGCTTTGAGGTCGACGGGGTGATTCACTACTGTGTGGCGAATATGCCCGGAGCTGTACCGCTGACCTCAAGCCATGCGCTGAACAACGCTACGCTGCCATTTGGCTTGGCTCTCGCCAACAAGGGATTCGCAGGCGTGCTGGAAAATCCGCATCTGCGCGCGGGCCTAAATGTCCATCGAGGCCGGCTAACTTACAAGGCGGTGGCTGAGAGTCTCGGCCTGCCATTCTCACCGATCGAACAGGCAGCGGCCTGATCCCAGAGGTCCCTCCTTGGGACGTTTCCTCCCTGACTTGGGGGCCACTCCTTTGGAGTGGCCCTTTTTTCCGCAACCTGCGAAAGCGAACTCCAGCATAATCCGCATGTCGACCCTTCCGCTCTCAGACATCAAGGTCCTTGACCTCACGCGCGTGCTCGCCGGGCCCTTGTCGGCCCAGATGCTCGGCGATCTCGGCGCGGAGGTGATCAAGATCGAGCGGCCCGGCACCGGCGACGACGCGCGCGCCTTCGGCCCACCTTACCTCACCGACCCCGACGGCAAGGAGAACAACAACAACTCGTTCTACCTCTGCGCCAACCGCAACAAGAAGTCTGTGACCGTCAACATCGCCAAGCCCGAAGGGCAGGCGATCATCCGCCAGCTTGCCAAGGACGTCGACGTCTTCATGGAGAACTACAAGGTCGGCGATCTCAAGCGCTATGGCCTGGATTACGAGTCGATCAAGGCGATCAACCCCGGCATCATCTATTGCTCGGTGACCGGCTTCGGCCAGACCGGCCCCTACGCCCCGCGCGCTGGCTATGACGCGATCTTCCAGGCCATGGGCGGGCTGATGAGCGTCACCGGCCACATGGACGACGAGCCGGGCGCCGGCCCAATGAAGGTCGGTCCGTCCATCGTCGACTACATGACCGGCATGAACACCTCGATCGGAATTCTCTCCGCGCTCTATCATCGCGACGTCAATGACGGGCAGGGCCAGCACATCGACGTCTGCCTGCTCGACACCGTGATTGCCTCGCTCAGCCACTGGCTCCAGATCTACCTCGTCAACGGCACGAGCCCGCCGCGCCGCGGCACCTGGGGCAACGGCGGCATGCCGGCCGGCGTGTTCCGCTGCACCGATGGCGAACTGATGCTGGTGGTCGGCAATGACGGCCAGTTCGAGCGCGCCTGCACCGTGCTTGGCGAGCCAGAGCTCGCCAAGAATCCAAAATTCGTCAAGAACAACGACCGTGTCGTCAACGGCAAGGAGATCATGGCGAACTTCGCCGGGCTGTTTTTGAAGAACACGGTCAAGCATTGGCTGGAAAAGCTGGAGGAGGCAGGCATTCCCTGTGGCCCGGTCAATGACTTCGCGCAGCTGTTCGCCGATCCGCACGTCCAGTCGCGCGCCATGCGGGTGAAGGTCAAGCACAAGTTCGAGCCCGAATTGTCGCTGATCCGCAACGCGCTGACGTTCTCGGAGACCCCCGTGACGGAATATCGCGCGCCGCCGCTGTTGGGAGAGAACACGTCGGAGATCCTCTCTGCAAAGCTCGCTTATGACAATGCGTCGATCACAGCGCTCAAGCGAAAGGGCGTGATTTAGGACATCATGTCTGAAGTTACTTCAACTTCGTCCACCGATTAAGCCCGATTTGCTCAGCAAATCGAGTGAGTAATCGCGGCCATTGGGCATTCCCGGAAAACGAGGAAACTCACGCCGGTCAGCCTGCCCAATGACATGGGATGGATTGATGCTGAGTTAATCTATCGTGCGGGCTAGGCTGCGTTCTATCCGCTCGCAACCATTGTTCCTCTCGTTCGATGCATTTCTAAATCAAACAGCGTTGCCTCCAGCATGCGACGCATGATCCCTGGTCACTCAGTGCGCCAGCGCGATCTTTGCTTTCTTCATGCTTTCTCGTCTGGTGGCGCCCCGCATCGCCTAGCTCTGCTAGCTCTTCAAGCCCAAGCAGCCGTCGACCGGGTACCACTTCGTTCGCAGCGCGGTCGAGCTCATCCTCACGCCGGCGCAGCGGTCCGAACGGGGCACTCCAGCATGCGGCGGACGCGTATGGGTTCAGGACCGATATGGAAAACCGCCGCCTGCCGGTCTAGAGGGCCGCAATACTGCGTTACTTTAGCAAAAAACGCACGATACAAGCGGAAATTACCTCTACTGTATTCGATCACCAGGGAGGTGATGTATGGCCAAGAACGTTCTCAGATACAACTCTGGCTCGCATCGCATTCCCGAAATCAGAGTACGAGTGCCGTTTGCTCCTTCTGGCGGTCCTCCTTGCCGCCGCTTTGGCTGAGAGGCGACAGCATCATGCTTCCAATTGGATGCCTCCCTCGCTATTGCGAGCAGGCGGGCCGTATTCATAGCATTCCGCCATAACAGGAGTTGCCCGATGGCACAGAGCCTTAAACAGATGATGGACGCGGCCAATGCAGTGGTGCCGAAGATCACAGCGCAGCAGGCACATGACATGATGGCCGAGGGCAATGCGCTTGTCGTCGATATCCGCGACGGGACGGAGGTTGCGAAAAGCGGCAAGGTCAAAGGTGCCGTGCATGTCTCGCGCGGCACGCTGGAATTTTACGCCGATCCTGAGTCGTCCATGCACGATAAGGATTTCGTGAAGGGCAAAAACGTGATCCTCTATTGTGGGTCCGGAGGCCGCGCCGCGCTCGCCGGCAAGTTGCTAAAGGACATGGGCTACGACAATGTCTATAACGCCGGCGGCTTCAAGGATTGGGTCGATAGCGGTGCGGCGATAGAGAAGTGACGTTCGCAGGCACTTCGCGTCGTAGCGTGACCTTGAATGCGCTTGGGAGAACCCTGAGAACGGCCAGTGGCAAGGAGCATCTAGATCTCACATGAACTTCGTTACGACCATCGCCATCCTCGGCGGAACCGGACCCCAAGGCCAAGGGCTTGCGCTTCGCTTCGCCATTGCAGGCGCAAGCGTGGCGCTGGGCTCGCGCGAGGGCGATCGCGCCGCGGCGATCGCCGAAGAACTGAACAAGAGGCTCGAAGGCCGGTCTGCCGCCCCAATCAGAGGCTGCGACAACCTGAGCGCGGTGGATGCTGCAGAGCGTTTCGTGCTGCTCGCAGTGCCTTACTCTGGTCACGATGCAACACTTTACGCCATCAAGAGCCGCCTCGCCGGAAAGGTGCTGGTCGACCTGGTTGTCCCGCTCGCAACCGGAAATCCCTGGGCCGTCGCAATGCCGAAGGAAGGCTCCGCGACCGAGGCCGCCCAAGCGTTGGTGGGAAGTGAAGTCAAGGTTGTCGGAGCCTTGCACAACGTTTCAGCCCACACTCTGAATGCCCTCGAAGAGAACATCAACTGCGACATCCTCGCGTGCGGAGATGACGTAGAGGCGACAGACGCGGTCGTCGACCTGATCAAGCGGCTCGGCGTTGAGTCGTACAACTGCGGTCCGGCGCTGAGCGCTCGCTGCATCGAGGCGATTACGCCCCTCCTGATCCGCCTGAACATGAACAAGAAGGTGCCGTTCAGCCACGCGGGCATCCGTATTTGGCGGCCAGGCCGACCGGGCGTATGATCTGAAGGAGAAGGTCTCGAACATGAACTGCTTCTCCGCAGGCTTCCCATCTCGCGGGCATGGGCGTGATCTTCCGGCAGCCATCACTGAAGGAACCTTGCAGTGAGCGCCTCAAGCTTCCTCGAAGTCAGCGCGGTTGAAGGTGCTGAATTTGAGCAACTGCTCTCGCAGGCGAGGGCCAAGCGCGACGCGTATTGGGGTTCGATTGCCACCTATTCACGGAAGGTGTTCATTCCATTGACAAAACTGTGCCGCGACAGTTGCGGATACTGCACATTCGTCAAGCGACCCGGTGAGCCTGGCGCGGGGTATCTGAAGCCAGAAGAGGTGCATCGTATTGCCACCCGTGGCGAGGAACTTGGATGCAAGGAAGCGCTGTTCTCGCTTGGAGAGAAGCCGGAGCTTCGATATCCAGAGGCTCGTGACATGCTCGCCCGCTTGGGGTATCGATCCACCATCGACTACGTCCTGGCGATGTGCGAACTAGTCATCTCAAAAACCTCGTTGGTCCCGCACGTCAACGCCGGCACCATGCGCCGGGAGGAATTGGAGCGACTAAAGGAGGTGAGCGGGAGCGCCGGCTTGATGCTCGAGAACGTGAGCCGCCGGCTCATGGGAAAGGGAATGCCGCATCACGCCTGCCCGGACAAGATGCCGTTGCAGCGCATTCGCACCCTCAATGCTGCTGGCGAGGCGTCGGTGCCGATGACGACCGGAATCCTGATTGGCATCGGCGAGACCTGGGCAGAGCGAATCGACAGCCTTCAGAGCATCGCGGACATTCACGAGAGGCATGGGCACATACAGGAGGTGATCGTCCAGAATTTCCGGGCCAAGCCCGGCACCACGATGGCGCGTCATCGCGAACCCGATATGACTGATATGCTTCGCACTCTGGCGATCGCTCGGCTCTTGCTGCCGGCGGAAGTTTCCCTGCAGGCGCCACCGAATCTGAATGACGCGTTCGAGCGCTACCTCGATGCGGGCATCAATGACTGGGGTGGGGTATCTCCCCTCACCGCGGACCACATCAATCCGGAGTGTGCCTGGCCTGCCGTCGGGGAACTTGCGTTGCGCACCAAGCGGAAGGGTATGAGCCTGGTGGAACGCTTGACGACCTATCCGCTCTATCTCCGAAAAGCTGAGCGCTTTCTTCGTCCGGTGCCCCGCGAAGCACTTCGTTGTCTCGCGCGTGAAGATGGCTACGCGGCCAACCAAGCCCACGTCGAAGCAAGCTAGAGGAGTTCGCGTGCACAGCGCCCAGCCATTCAGACCCTCGACACTTCAGGCAATGTCCGCAGAGGCCCTGCTTGGCCAGAGTAACAGGGAAGTGCGACAAATTCTTGAGCGTAGTCTCTCTGGTCGCGAGGTTACGCGCGAAGACGGTGAGAGCCTGTTCCGCGCTGCACCTTCGGATCTTCCGGCGATCGTGCGGGCAGCGGACATTGTTCGAGCGCACCGGGTTGGACATAAGGCGAGCTTCGTTGTCGTCCGGAACATCAACTTCACGAACGTGTGCTACATGGGGTGTCGCTTCTGCGGCTTCGCAAAACGCAAGGAACACCCAGATGCGGTCTGGTACAGCATGGAGGAGGTGGCACACCGCGCCCAAGTCGCATGGGATCGTGGCGCAACAGAGGTTTGCATGCAGGGTGGTCTTCATCCTGATCTGCCGACCACGTACTACCGCGACCTCTTGGCTTCTGTGAAGCGCAAGGTGCCGCATATGCACGTGCATGCCTTTTCTCCATTCGAAATCTGGTTCGGCGCGCACAAGCGGAAGATGCCAATCAAGGACTTCCTGTTGGAGCTCAAGCAAGCGGGCCTCGGCTCGATGCCGGGGACGGCTGCTGAGATCCTCGATGTCGATGTGCGTCGTAAGCTGACCCGAAATAAGCTGACGACGGAGGCGTGGGTCGAGACGATCCGGGCGGCGCACTCCATCGGGCTTCGCAGCACGTCGACGATCATGTTCGGTCATATCGATGGCCCGTCCCACTGGGCTGCGCACATCGATTTGATCCGCTCGATCCAGAAGGAGACGGGTGGCTTCACGGAATTCGTGCCTCTGAGCTTCGTTTATGCCGAGTCGCCCCTGTACGTGGACCGCGCTATCCCTGGCGTGCGCCCAGGTGCGACCGAGGAAGAAAACTTCAAGATGCACGCCGTCGCGAGGCTGATGCTCGCGGGTTGGATCGACAACATCCAAGTTTCATGGGTGAAGCTGGGTGCGCAAATGGCAGCCGAGATGCTGCACGCCGGCGTCAATGACCTCGGCGGTACGCTGATGGACGAATCGATCTCACGGTCGGCGGGGGCCGATTTTGGCGAGGAACTGACTTCCGCCGAGATGGTCACGTTGATTCGCCATGCTGGGCGCACGCCCGTGCGCAGGAGCACGCTATACGACACGTTGGAACAGTTCTCGGATCACGACCCCGTGGACATCGGCCCGCTGAAACCTCGGCCGCATGATCCTATCAAGTTCCTTCGCCACAAGTACGCAGCTGCTGGTTAAGGCGCAAGAGATGAAAGTGGCAGTCCTCGCAGGCGGCGTCGGAGGTGCACGTATGGCACTCGGTTTTGCTAGCGTCGTGCCACCCGACGATCTCAGCATCGTCGTGAATATCGGTGACGACGACCGGTTCCATGGCCTGTATGTCTGCCCGGACCTGGACACGGTGCTCTATACGCTTTCCGGGGTTGTCGATCGGGCGCAATGTTGGGGCGTCGCAGACGACGGGACGCGTGCTCTGGAAGTCCTTCGCAAGCTGGATTCTCCAGGCGCCTGGATGAAGCTTGGCGATGCCGATCTCGGATTGCATATCTACCGCACGTCTCGGCTCGCAGAAGGCGCATCACTCACCGCGGTCACCGAAGAAGTCAGCTGTCGCTTCGGTATCCACTGTGCGCTCTTACCTGTCTCAAACGAAGAGTGTCCGACCGTGGTGGAGACTGCGACTGCGGTGCTGCGCTTTCAGGAATGGTTCGTGCGTGACCGTGCGGGTCCCACGGTCAAGAAGTTGCACCTGGATTCCGCGCGCCAGGGGCGGATCACGGAACGCGTAAGCGCAGCACTCCGTGCGGCTGATCTCGTCGTGCTAGCGCCATCGAATCCTTACCTTTCGATCCACCCCATGCTGGAGCTAGGAGGCATGCGAGAAGCATTGCGACAGGCACCAGGATTGAAGGTGGCAGTCTCGCCGCTCATCGGAGGGCGCGCGATCAAGGGGCCCCTTGCGAAGTTAATGAGCGATCTCGGAGTCGGCTCGTCGAACTCCGATATCGCTGCGGGTTACTCGGACTTCGCGGATGTCTTTGTCATTGACGAGAGCGACTTGCGAGATAGGGGCAACATTTCGAAACGCTGTGGCTTGCAAGTCGCAGCGATGCCCACATTGATTCCGGATGGGCCCCGCGCCGCGGGACTTGCGCGGAAACTCATTGAACTTGCGAGCGCGCATAGCACCGCTGGAGTCGCATGATGAGGACCGTGGTAGCGATCCCGATGAAGGATCCGGCAGAGTCAAAGACCCGGCTTGCAAGTTCGCTGACGGCCGTCCAGCGCGAACAGATTGCAGTGGTGCTCTTCCGCAGGGCGCAGACATTCTTCGCTGCGCAGTTTCCTGATTTCGAGCGACTGGTGGTCACCCCGTCATCGCGGATCGTCAGCGAGACTACGGCGCGCGGCGCTGTGGCCTTGACGCAAAGGGGAGCTCGCGGATTGAATCGAGCTGCCCAGAGCGCCTTCATGTGGGCGAAGACGCGGGGGTTTGATCGGCTCTTGATTGTCCCAGCAGACATCCCAGTATGGCTGAGGTCAGAGCTCGTCGAGCTGCTAGACGAAGGGCGAAGATATGACGTGGTTGTAGCACGCGCGCGGGACGGCGGCACCAATGCGCTGCTGATCAACCTTGTCCGAGCGGATCAATTTAAGTTTTGCTATGGCCCCGAGTCGGCCAGACGTCACGCTGACGCGGCTTCCGGCGCGGCCCTGAGTTCGATCACGAGACAGTGGCCTTTCCTCGGCCACGATATCGATACAGTGGGTGACTGCCTGGTCATGAGCCACGAATTTTCCTTCCTGAAGGATGTCGGTTAACTATGCGACTTGAGCTCTTCACGATTCCGGGTGTTCCCGAGGTGTGTCGTGGCGATAATGTCGGCGCCATTCTGGCCCAGGCAGCGCGGGCCGCGGGTGAAGAATTGCGCGAGACCGACATCATCCTCGTTGCGCAGAAGATCGTGTCGAAAAGCGAGGGACGGTTTCGCGCGCTTTCGGAAATCGTACCTTCAATAGAGGCGGTGGATCTCGCGACGAGGTGCGGCAAGGACCCCCGGAAGGTTCAGGCAATTCTTGACGAGAGTTCGGCTATTCTTCGGGTTTCAGCTGCGATCCCTGAAGGGATTATCATCGCGCGCCATAAGTCCGGTTGGGTGGCTGCCAACGCCGGAATTGACGAATCGAATCTCGGCTCGGTGGAAGGCCAGCTGTTGCTTCTGCCGGTTGATCCGGACGCAAGCGCGGCTCGAATCGCTGAGAGCATTTTCCGTCAGTCTGGCCAAAAGCCAGGCGTGATCGTGACAGACACTTTCGGGCGACCGTGGCGCAAGGGCTTGGTGAATGTGGCTTTGGGCACATCCGACGTACCGCCCATCATCAGCTGGGTGGGGAAGACGGATGCTTACGGCCGGCGCCTTGCAGTTTCTGAACAGGCTTTCGCGGACGAGCTAGCTGCTGCATCTGGACTCTTGATGGTCAAGAACGCAGCTACACCAGCTGTTGTAGTTCGAGGATTGCAGTGGGATCGTGTTATGACGGCTACCTGTCGGGATTGCGTTCGGCCAATCGAGCAGGATCTCTTTAATTGACAAGGTTTGAGGATGAACCAAGGTAACGCTTGTTCCGGTCTCTCATCCCGTGACGGCCCCGCCAGGTAGTCCTGGACGTGGTCTTGACCAAGACGCCTGCCGCGCCCGAAAAAACCATTCGGTGCGCAACCTCGCCACCATCTACGCGCCGCACCAACTTGCTCCGCGCCGCGCCTTCCAAGACCTCGCTCAAGCGAAAGCGCCGCAAGGCCCGCATGGGCCCGGCCTTCCACCAAACCGTCCTCGCACGTTAACGATTCATGATTGTGCCTGCAAGCCAGTTACTTGCGCGGAGCGGCGCGGCGTCGAATGCGCAGCCAACGTTTTTCCCCATATGCATCGTGCATGAAGGTTCCGATCTCCTCCGCGCGCTTGCCCGGGTGAATAAGCATCGAGTTCGGACCAGTCGGCTGCACCTCAATGCCGTTCTCTGAAAGGGGGGGGGGGTTCATGCCTTCGAGCCAGTTCGGCCGTGTCCGGTCGAGTATAAGGCGTTCTCCGTCACGGCGCAGCACGCGGCGTTCCAGACGAAGCTCGTAGGTTCCCGGCCAATCTTCAATATCCCCGCCAAGCTCAACTCGCGGCTCGGGCGTGGTGAGCCCGAAGTAGGTGCGCATCGCCCATGCCAATAGCCGCTGCCTGGTAATCCAGCCATTAGCGCCGTTGGTAAGCACGGCGATGGCGAAGCGCCTGGACGGAATCATCGCAAACAAGCACGGCTGGCCGTTGGCACCGCCGCCGTGGCTGACAACTCGTTCTCCCGACCATTGCTCGAGCCACCACCCCAGCCCGATCGCCGGCGTGTCGCTCGCCGGACCAGCTGGCTCGAAGGCGGACAACCGCAGGGTATCGCCGAGCACCGGGCCGCCATCCAACTGGAACTGCGCGTAGCGCATGAGGTGTTCGGCGCTGGCGACTAGGCCGCCCACCGGGTTGCCGCTGCGGGGCATCGCCCACGGCTGAGCGATCATCATCTGCCCGCCTTGCTCGGCATGCCCAACGGCGAAGTTGCGGTGTAGCAGGTCGTGGGCGAAGAAGCAGGTCCCGCCCATATCAAGAGGAGCGAGTACGGCCTCACGGAGCACCTCTTCGAAGGTACTGCCATGCAGCACCTCCAAAATTCGCCCGAGGACGTGGAAGTTGGCGTTGTTGTACGACCACATCTGGCCCAGCGGCGTCACCTGGGGTAATTGGTCCATCTGCTCGACCATTGTGGCCAGCGCATTATCGCCCCAGCCAAAGTCATCGAAAAGGTCTCCTTCCCATCCGCTGCTGTGAGTCAAGCAATCGCGGATAGTAACGGCAGCCGAGACATCTGGATCTGCGACGGTGAACTTCGGCAGGTGGGCGCGCACCGGATCATCCAAGGTGAGGCGCCCCTGCTCAACGAGTTGCAAGATGGCGGTGGCGGTGAATGTCTTGGTGATTGACGCGATCTGAAACAACGTGTCGCCAGTAACTGGTTGCGGATGAAACAGATTAGTTACGCCTACTCCGGCGGTCGCGGCGCAGCCGTCGTGATAGATGCCGAGGGCGATTCCCGGGATTCCGTCGTGCCGCATCTCAATTTGTGCCTGGCTGAGCAGTGATGGGTCTATGCCATAAAACCGCGACAAAGGACTCCTGTATTCAATCAATTCAAATTCTCCCTAGTCTTGAGCAATAACGCCTAGCGAAACTTTTCCGCGGAGCCCTTCCGTCTTCCGGACCTCCGCGTTCGCTTCTTTGACGTCATTATGAGTTGGAAACACTCCACTACGGGCTGCGCCCTCTCTCGCGAGTCGCGGCTTAGCATAGGCTCCAGTTGCAGAAAGATGCGCGCCTGAGTCACAAAGTGCGAGGTGCGGCTGCTTCTTGACGAAATTCTCGGAGTTTGAGCTCCATATCCGTTCCCAGTTGATTTTCGACGCTCTGAAGGGCGCTCACGTTTTGATGTATCTGGTAAGACCAGGCTGCTTTCTCGATCAGGCAGCAAAACAAATGTATAGGTGCTTTTATGCGTAAAATCTGCAAAGGGGATACCGGGTCGGTAAAATCCTGCGAGAAGAGGGGCGTATCAACGTTTTTCTGCGTACGCACCTTGGTCATCCCGGTGGAACTAAGTCGAAACAAGGACTTTCGATTCGTTCAGACCACTAATTTCTCCGGGGGCAGGCGTCGCGCAGAAGAGTCCCGTGCAGCCGATCGCCGATCACATCCTGCGACTCCAGTCCGGCCCCTTTGAAGCGCTTCCAACCATCGACGGGGACATCAGAGTCGTGAAGTGGCGTCTATGGCATGGACGGGCGATCGCGCGATCCGCGACTTGCAGCCACTCTTTGTGAGACTGAAGGACTCATAGGGAGAAACCGAGTTCTCGATCACACGGCTTCACATCCTTGGTGCGCAGCTTCTGAGCTATGTCCGTTCTAACCATGGCGCGCGACTCAACTATGGAAAGCGCGACCGAACTAAGCAAAGACGGTTCGGATCGGGCGCGCCGTGTACTCCGCCGGAACGTGTGGCAGTCCGGAAAAACCCGACAACGACCGCGTTCTGCAGCTCCACCATGATCTTCTTGCCATTGTCGATCGACGGGCCGCTATCGCCATAGATCAGGCGTTCCCAGCTCTTGTCGATCGTCCGACGACAAATATCGCCGAATCCGTTCTTTTCCCTCACAGTCAAGACGGATGCTCTTGAGTTGGTCGGCCCTGACAATTCCGTATTCGATCCCAGAGAAATTACCGTCCTGCCTGGATGTCCAAGGCTGGAGCGCGCACATGGCAGGCCACGAGACGCCTGTCGTCGATTGGGACCAAAGGCGGCGTTTCCATGCGGCAACGCTCAACCGCGTGCGGGCAGCGCGGATGAAACGCACATCCGGTCGGCGGATTGATGGGGCTTGGCACTTCGCCTTCCAAAGGCGCCTTCGACCGAACCCGCCTGGGATCCGGCACCGGAGCTGCCGCGATCAGCGCCTCGGTATAGGGATGCGTTGGGTTGGCGAACAGCTCCTCGCATGGCGCGAGTTCCACAATCCGTCCCAAATACATGACGGCGACGCGATGGCCGATATGCTCGACTACGCTCAGATCGTGCGAAATGAAGACGAAAGCAATACCCATCTTCTGCTGCAGATCAAGGAGCAGGTTGAGAATCTGTGCTTGCACGGAGACGTCGAGGGCCGAGACAGCCTCATCGGCGACGATAAGGGAGGGTTGAAGCGCCAGTGCCCGCGCGATGCCAAGCCGCTGCCGCTGGCCGCCCGACAATTCGGACGGGAGCCTGCGTATCATTTCGGGCCGCATGCCCACCTTTTGAAGGAGGTCCGCGGCAAGCGACTGACGCTCTTTCCGGTTAAGGCGTTCGAAGTTCTCGACCGGCTCGGTGACGATCTGCCCGGCGGTGAGGCGCGGATTCAGCGATGAGTAAGGATCCTGAAAGACCATCTGCATCCGGCGGCGCCATGCGCGCAGAGCGCGCGTCTCGAGATTCGTAATGTCGGTGCCGTCGATGATCACGCGCCCGCTTGTCGGCTTGGCGATCCGCATCAGGAGCCGCGCAATGGTTGACTTGCCGCAGCCGGATTCGCCGACGATGCAGAGCGTTTCCCCCGCCGCGACGGAGAAAGAAACATCCTCGACCGCGCGCACCATCGGGCCCGTCTTCTTCACGAATCCCGCACCAAGCGGATAATGCTTGGTGAGATTCTCGACCTTCAGTAGAAAACCGCTCATATGCCTACAACCTCTTCCAAGCGCCAGCACGCCGCAGCATGGCCGGGACGGACATCGCGCATTGTAGGCATCTCTTCGCGGCACCTGCCGATCGCAAACGGGCAGCGCGGAGCAAAACTGCACCCCCGAATCGGCTCATGAAGGCTTGGCACAATGCCGGGAATTTCCGGAAGACGCTGCCTCCGACCACGCCGCGGATCAGGCACCGAGCGCATGAGAGCCTGGGTATAGGGATGTGAAGGGTGCGCGAACAGATCCCTGACTGTTGCTTGCTCCACTATCCGGCCGGCATACATGACGATAACGCGCTGGCAGGTTTCGGCGACGACACCAAGATCATGCGTGATGAACAGCACGGCCGTCCCCATCCGCTCTTTCAGATCGACGATCAGCCGCAGGATCTGCGCTTGTATGGTGACGTCGAGCGCCGTCGTCGGCTCGTCGGCAATCAACAGTTCCGGCGAGCAGGCGAGAGCCATGGCGATCATGGCGCGCTGGCGCATACCCCCAGACATTTCATGGGGGTAATTCTTAACGCGGCGATCGGGGTCCGCGATCCGCACGAGATCGAGCATCTCTTGCGCCTTTGCGATCGCTTCCGGACGAGAAGCCTTCGTATGAATTCGCACCGCTTCGGCGATCTGGCTGCCAACGGTATGAACCGGATTCAGGCTCGTCATCGGCTCCTGAAAGATCATGGCTAGCCGATTGCCGCGGATCTTTCGCATCTCCTGGTCCGAGAACTTCAGCAGGTCGAGCCCGTGAAACCGGATCTCGCCGCCGACGATTTTGCTGCTCAGGTTCGGGAGCAGGCGAAGAATGGAAAGAGCGGTAACGCTTTTTCCGCATCCGGATTCGCCGACGACGCCAAGCGTTTCGCCGCTCTTGACCTGAAAGCTGACGCCGCTCAGGGCACGGGTGACCCTGTCTTCGCCGTAGAAATGCGTTTCTATCTCTCGAACATCGAGAAGAACGTCATCCACGGCGGTCTTTTGCGCTTGCATCTCAACGCCTCACTTTTGAGCGGGGGTCGAACATGTCACGCAAGCCGTCTCCGAGCAGGTTGACGGCGAGAACCATGACTGCAAGGCAGACGCCGGGGGCGAAAACCGTCAATGGGGCGATCGATAGGTACAAGCGGGAGCTTGCGATCATGTTGCCCCAACTGGGAATATCGGGCGGCACGCCTGCGCCCAGGAAGCTCAGTCCGGCCTCCATCAAAATCGCGCTCGCGCACACATTGGCGCTCTGGACCATGAGCGGCGGGATTGTGCTCGGAAGGATATGTCGCCAAAGCACCTTCGGCAGGCGCGCCCCGCCGCAGAGCGCGGCCACCACATAGGGACAATCCCGAACGCTCAGAACTACGGAGCGGACCAGGCGAGCGGTGGTCGGAACACTCGGAATCGCGATGGCGACGATCAGGATGCAGACTCCGGGTCCCGTTAAAGACATAAGGGCA
The DNA here is from genome assembly GCF_059803455.1 of Bradyrhizobium sp. UFLA05-108. Classification (NCBI taxonomy): domain Bacteria; kingdom Pseudomonadati; phylum Pseudomonadota; class Alphaproteobacteria; order Hyphomicrobiales; family Nitrobacteraceae; genus Bradyrhizobium; species Bradyrhizobium sp. UFLA05-108. The sequence goes on from NZ_JBANAZ010000033.1 coordinate 93,841, forward strand.
ATGGCCAGCAGAATGGTCGGGATCGACATCAATCCGTCCATGACCCGCATCATGACATTGTCGAAGCTGCGGCTGTAGCCGGCGATGACGCCAATCAGAAGTCCGGCCAAAGCCGCCCCGGTCGTGGACACCAATCCTACCACCAGCGAGATCCGTGCCCCGAACATCGTTCGCGCGAAGACATCGCGGCCCAGATTGTCCGTTCCGAACCACATTGCGGCCGAAGGGGATTGGAGGATTTTGAACGGATCCATGTCCATTGGGTCGCCGGCATAAAGCGGGGCGGCAAGCGCCATGACGATGACCAGTGCCAATAGGCCGCCGCCGCTAAGCACCAAGGGATGCCGCCTCGCCAGACGGGGAAGATGAGATATTCGCGGCCAAGTCGTCGGCGCGGAATCAATCGATGCGGAAAGAAAGCTCATATCAATACCGGATGCGGGGATCGACCAGGGTGTACGCAAGATCGACCGCGAGATTGATAAGGACGTAAAGACCAGAAACGAGGATCAGCACGCCCTGAATGACGGGATAGTCACGATTGTTGATCGCATCGACTACCAAGCGGCCGACACCGGGTATGTTGAACACCGTTTCCGTGATGACGACGCCACCGATCAGATAGGCAAGGCTTATGCCGATCACGGTCAGGATTGGGGGGCCTGCATTCTTCAACGCGTGACGAAAAAGCATGGAACACGTCGATGCTCCCTTGGCCGCGGCCGTCCGCATATAATCTTCCGATAGAACTTCGAGCATGCTCGCCCGCGTAATCCGGGCGATGAAGGAAATATAGGGCAGACCCAAAGCCACGGTCGGCAGGATCAGATGCAAGAGCCAGGGACCAAGGCCATTATTTATAGACGCGTATCCCTGAACCGGCAGCAATCGCGCTTTGATGGAAAAAAAATATATAAGGAAATAGCCGACGACAAAAACCGGGACGGAATAGCCAACAGCAGAGAACGCCGTGAGCATGCGATCGACAGAGCCGCCGGCGCGCCACGCGGCGAAAATGCCGAAGGAGACGCCGGCCGCGACCGAAAGGACCATCGTCAGGATCGAAATGGAAATGGTCGGCTCCAACCGCTGCGAGATCAGCTTGAAAACCGGCAGCCCGGCCAAAATCGAAGTGCCGAGATTGCCGCTTAGGATACCCAGCGCCCAATGGACGAACTGGACCGGCAGTGGTTCATTCAGTCCCAGTTGTTCGCGGATATCGGCAATCAACTGTTCCGTGGCTATGGGGCCGGCGATCATGACCGCCGGATCACCGGGTGCCAGCCTGAGAAGCAGGAAGACGAAAATCCCGACCATCACCATCACGGCGACGGTCGAGATCAACCTGCGAAGGATGTAAGCGCCCACAGCTCCCTCAGGCCTTCTGCATGTTCCACATCGGGACGTACGCCGGCACGCCGATGAGACCGGTGAGCGTTTTGCGGCGCGCAATAGGCTGAATGCTTTGGCCCAAGCAAACGAAACTCACGGTATCCCACCAAATTTGCTGCATCTTCCGAGCTAACGTCTTGCGCTCGTCGAGCGTACCATCCGCCCAATGGGCCCGAAGAGCCTCGTATTCGTCATTCTTTAGCCAGCCGTAATACCCACCATTCAAAGCCATCCAGCCTGAGGCGAGCGGGTCGCTGAAGCCGATATCGATGGCACTCGTGGGGTAGATGCTCCAGCCGCCGTTCTCGACGGGACCCTTGTTCGACCGGCGCGCGGCAAGCCCGGCCCAGTCGCTCGGCGCAAGCTCGGTGTTGACTCCGATCTTGCGCAGCGTGGCCGCCACGAGCTGCGCGGTAAGACTCCCCGGGAGCCAGTCAGTGGGTTGGAGAATGATGACTTTCTCGCCTGAATATCCGGCCTCATTGAAGAGTTGCTTGGCCTTTTCCGGATCGCTGCCCTTCTTGAACCAGCCGGTGTTTGCGTCATTGGTATAGGGCGTACCGAGCCCAAATAACGACGTCATGGTGCGATTGTATTTCGGATCTGGGTTGATAACACGCAGGAACGCGTCTTGGTCGACCAGGTGAAGCATTGCTTGGCGCGCCTTCACGTTGTCGAACGGCTTCTGCAAACAGTTCATGCCCAGAAAATAGTCCGCACCCGATTTGTGAAGATCTTCGAGCACGAGATTGGGGTCGCTTTCGATCATTGGGAAAAGATTGGCCGGCGGTTCGTTCACAAAATCGACCTCGCCCGCTTGTAGGGCCGCCACAGTGGTCTGCGCATCGGCGATAACTTCCCAGATGGCGCGATCGAGCTTGACAATCTTGCCACCGGCCAACCCGTTGGCTGGCTCCTGGCGCGGGACATACTTTTCATTATGGTCGTAGACGAGGCTCGCGCCCGGTTTGAAAAGTGTTTTGTTAAACTTGAACGGCCCCGATCCGACATGCGTGGTCACCGGCTCGGTCGCGGGTCGGTCCGCATCCTTCTCACGCATGACGAACAGTGGGAAATTTGTGGTCTGTGCCAGCTGATCGAGCAACAGCGCCAGCGGTTGCCTGAGAGTGATCGTGAAAGTCTTATCATCCTTCTTCGAGACATCCTTCGCACGTTCTTTGACCAACTGTCCGCCGGATGTCTGGAACCAGCGATGGATCGAGGCGACACAATCCGCAGCCGTTACGGGAGTGCCATCATGAAAACCCAAGCCGTCCCGTAGCTCGAACGCATAAGCACACTTGTCGTCCGAAACTCTCCATTTTCCGACCATTTGCGCCTGAGGTGCGAATTGGGAATCGAGCGCAAACAGCGTGTCGTAAATCGCCAAGGCATGATCGACAGTACCGTAACTACTGGTAGAAAATGGATCGAAATTTGTAATGCCGCCCCTCGCGAGGCGCATCGTCCGCGCGGCGGAAGACGTCGTTTGCGCCCGTAGGACGAACGGAACCGATACAGCAGTTCCAGCAGCTATACCCGTCTTAATAAGATTACGCCGCGAAATCGTCATGTTTCACTCCGCTTTTTTAGTGGTTTAGTCGCGCGCTATATCCACGCTCTTCCGTAAAGCTCTTAATCGCTCGATTGATTTCGACGTCTAACAGCTTGATCACAAACTCGCCCCGGTCGCAGACCGAGGCCGGTGCCCACGTTGTCGCGCAGATAGATCCGCGCCCTGAAGACATTGGCGAAGCGACTAGTGTTTCGCTGTCGTAGGTGTTCTGGAGGTGGCAAAGTTCACAAAGGCATTGTTCGCGTCCAGCATCGATCCTCTCAGGCGCGCGCAGTTGTGCCGCTGATGAGCCGTTGCCGAATACCAAGTCGCGATGGTCTTTCTTGACGTCCCAACGGCGCATTCCCTACCCATCCGCGCTTTTGCATCTGCGACTTGGAGCCGGCAGATTTATTTTCACGGAAAGATTATCAGTCCGCGCGAGCCGGATTTCGTCGATTTGCCCCCGCAGATAGCCGAAATCCGGCCCCGAGTCGGCGAAAATCCGCGAGATGCGACGTAGAAGGCAGCTTTGATCAGGAGGTGTAAATTTCTCCGGGAGCAGGCGACACGCAGAAGAGGCGGATTCAGCTTGATTTTTGAGCCATCCGGCTCAGCTTGCCGAAACGGTACCCGCAACCGGTTGCGAAGTTCACCATTGAACTCCGCCGCCTCAGTGGCGCTTTTCGTCTCCCCTGCGAGTCCTTCGCGGGTCGCACGAGCGACCCTCCATAGCCAGAGACGCCACTTCACGGCTCTGATGTCCCCGTCGATGGTTGGTCAGTCGCTGTGGGCCAACAGATCTGGCCGTTCAAGCTGAGCTCACTCTCGCGGGTGGTCGCGGCAATACGGCTCAATATGCATCCTCCTTTCCCGAAGCGGGATTTGCGCTCCATGGCTGGGAACGCTGCCCGCGTCGACAAGCCTTCGCGATCTCATTTTTTCGAATAATCTTGCACTCCTGATGCCACGACCGGTTTTCGCCGGCGATTGCTGATCAGGCTGCGCAAACGGCTGCCGCTATGGAATGCTAACGGCTGCCCGATCTTGCGATCAAGAATGTCAACCTGCGCTAGCGGCGCGCCGTCGAATGGACCGTCGCGATGGCTAGTTCGCAATCCAGTTCGTCGAGAAGGCGATGACAATCCGCAACAGCAAATGATCGCAAAAAATGACAGGCGTTAAAAAATGCACGCGCAGTCTGCGATCGT